>NZ_JBALMG010000055.1:0-18655 GCF_036963225.1 Bacillus sp. JJ783
CCCCTATATATATGACTTTACACACAAAAAGATTATATTTTTATAACTATATTTCGATTCAAACCGTTAAATACCCCTTTTTCGTAACGTTTTAGAAACATATGCGTAACACTTCTGATACATTATTAATCTATTAGTAATTAAAAAAGTATTGATTTTATGAATACTATGTTCTAACCCCCTAAAAAACGCGAAGAAAACGCTATCAGGATATTAATGGAATTATTACAGAATATTAACGCCTCGTTACGAATGCTTTGTAGTTTTGTGTTTTCCGCAAATAAGAAAATAATGGTTGCTATAATGAGGTCAACGAAAACAAATGCAATGGAGGCTATTATGAAAAAATTTATGGGTATAGCAACAGCAGCGGTTTTTGGTCTTGGGATTTTCACAACATCTGCTAAAGCAGAAACAATCGTAACGACTGATGTACTAAATGTACGAGAAAACCCAACTACTGAATCACAAGTTGTCGGAAAGTTATTAGATGGATATAAAGTTAACGTTTTACATACAGAAAACGGATGGTCAAAAGTTAAATTAAATAGTGGTAAAGAGGCTTTCATAAGCGCTGACTACACAAAAGATACTTACTACGTAACAGCAAACGTATTAAACGTACGTGCTGGAGCAAATACAGATTCAGAGATTCTTGGTAAATTGAAAAAAGATGATGTAATCGAAACAACACACGAAGTGCAAAATGACTGGATTCAATTTGAATATAACGGAAAAACAGCTTATGTTCATGTTCCTTACTTAACAGGTAAAGCACCAGTTAAAGTTCAACCAGCAGTTAAAGTTGAAAAAGCAATTAAAGTTCAAGACACAGCTAAAGTTCGTGAAGCAGTTAAAGCTGGAGAAGTAGCTGAAACTCAAGCAAAAGCTAAAGCCGGGGAAGCAACTAAAGCTCGTGAAGCAGCTGAAGCTCAAGCAGAAGTTAAAGCTCAGGAAGCAGCTAAAGCTCGTGAAGCAGCTAAGGCTCAAGCAGAAACTACAGCTCAAGCAAAAGCTAAAGCTCAAGAAGCAGCTAAAGCTCGTGAAGCAGCTAAAGCTCAGGCAGATGCTGAAGCTCAAGCAGCAGCTAAAGCTCAAGAAGCAGCTGAAGCTCGTGAAGCGGCTAAAGCTCAGGCAGCGGCTGAAGCTCGTGAAGCAGCTAAAGCTCAAGAAGCAACTAAAGCTCAAGAGGCAGCTAAAGCTCGTGAAGCGGCTAAACCTCAAAAACCAGCTACACAACAACCTGTTGCGAAAGAAACTGAAACAAGTGCACCATCTTCTTCTCGTGAATTAAGAGTTGAAGCAACAGCTTACACAGCAGATCCACTTGAAAATGGTTACAAAGCCGGAGACCAAGTAAAATCAGCTATGGGTCATAACTTAACAGCTAATCCAAACATGAAACTAATTGCAGTTGATCCAAGTGTAATTCCATTAGGTTCAAAAGTATGGGTTGAAGGTTACGGAGTAGCAATCGCTGGTGATACTGGTGGAGCTATTAAAGGAAATAAAATTGATGTTTTAATGCCAGATAAAGGTACATCAAGTAACTGGGGACGTAAAACAGTTACAGTGAAAGTTTTAAACTAATTACTATATAAAAAAGAGTCAGTCTCAACGTTGAGGCTGACTCTTTTTTTATGATTCTTACATTCCTTCTCTCCCCTCCAAGTTAAACCTATCCCTTTGAATTCTATATACGATAGACTACTATTTCAACAAAAAAAAAGAGGATGCCATAGCATCCTCTCCCCTTTCCTATTCCACACAAGTAAACTGTGTCCAAGCTCCTACATAATCTAGTAAGAACACCTCTTCTTCAGCAATTGTACCGACAATATTTTTCCGTTCATCTATCGGCATTTCTTTCAAGATGATTTGTAGTTCTCCTTTATACTTTCCGAATGAGTTGTTACCAATTACAACTTGGCCTCTTTCCTGCGGTACACTTTCTCGCATTGGGAAATCGTCGTCTTTATACTTTTTACGTACTTCTGTAGAACGTACCATATATTCTGTTATGTCGCCGCGTCTTACGTGTAATTCTTGCAGTGTCGCTCTCTTCTCTACTTCAGTCGCTTCGTCTAAAAATTGTACTTTTAGCTGTAACATGTAACGATTTAAGTTTCCTAGTTTCTCTAATTCTTCTTCGCTCGCATAGGCATTTCCGATAATAACATCATCAATAAGCCCTGTTGCCCATAAATGTTTCGCTTGTACTTCAATTGGTACATTACGATGCCCTTCTAATGTACATAATCCGTCGTTAATATCCCATGGACCGATGTCAGCTGCATGTGATGTAATAAAGGCTGCACTGCGAATACCATGCTTTTTGAAGCGTTCACTACAGCGAATGAAATAATCATACGGAAGACCAGTGAATTTTTGCGGATAAAAATTGTGACAACCAATTAAAGCTGATTTATTCGCTTGATGCGAAAGGATATTTTCTAAATAGGCAATATCATTACTTACATTCAGCTCAATTTTTAAGCCATATGGATTATTCGTCATTTTCGCTTCTGTTAACCCGTCAAACCCTACATCTAAACGAATTCCATCTGCACCTAACTCTGCAAAGAATGATAGATCACTATAACTAATACCAAGTTGATCGAATACAGCCGGAGCTACATCTAAAATAACTTCCATATTGTACTCTTTTGCATGCGCAATAATTTCTTTAAATTCAGCTACAATTTCTTCTTTCGGACGATTAACAGATAGTAAACAAGTGAATATTCTTGAAAAACCGTGACGTGCCGCTGCTGAAATGTATGCCATATCTTTTTCTTTCGTTGAATGCTCTGGATAAAGTGAAATTCCTAATTTACGCTCCATGCTTTTGCATCTCCTTCACACGTTGTATTAATGCCATACTCGTAAATCTATATTTTGCAGATAAACATGTTGCACATAAAATCGTTGGTACGATGATAAAGAATGGTGATTGTAAGCTAAATGCTACATAAGCTCCCATTGAACATCCGATAAACAATATCGACACAAGTAGTAAAACTAATAACGATTTATTTTGTACCCACTTTGAATAATGCGCAATGCACTGCCCCGCTACGAATGTAATTAAGATGATAATTGCTCCGAGCATTCTGATTTCTCCTCTCCTGCTAATTGTTGTTTCTCATACATTTTGAAGAATGGGTAGTAAATAACGAATGAGATAACAAAGTTAACAAGTACAAGTACACCAGCCATAATTGTCCAGTCCGTACTAATAATAGCTGCAATTGGCGCTAACATCGTAAATGGCAGCTTCGCCATCATGAGCGGAATCATACCTGAAACAACTGCGAAATATGATACTGTCGTTGTAACTAACGGTGTAATAACGAATGGAATAATTAAGATCGGGTTCATTACAATTGGTGCCCCGAAAATAATTGGTTCGTTAATATTGAATAAACCTGGTACGAATGATAATCTACCTAATTCTTTTAGGAACTTAGATTTAGAGAACATAAACATAATAACTAAGGCTAACGTTGAGCCTGATCCACCAATCCATACGAACCATTGAATAAATTGTTCTGTAAATAAGTTCGGTAACTGATGTGCGTTTCCTGTAGCGGTGAAAACTTCCATATTTTCAAGAATTGCTGAATCCCACATTGGACGAATAATTGGTCCTAAAATCGCTGGACCATGTATACCGAACGACCAGAAGAATACGATTAGGAATACTGTTAATAAACCACCGAATAAATTATTCCCTACTAATACTGACTTTAATGGCGCAATTAAATATGTGATCGTTGTATTTACATCAAATTTCAAACCGTAACGAATGCCCCAGAATAAAAGAATAACTACTAAAGTTGGAATTAATGCTGCAAATGAATTTGCAACTGCTGGTGGTACACTATCTGGTAATTTAATCGAGATATTATGCTTAATCATGAAATGATAAATTTCAACTGCAATTAATGCTGTCACAATAGCTCCAAATAAAGACGTAGCACTTAATGTCCCTACTGAAATATATCTTCCTGCATCAATAACACCTGGTACAGCTTTTGTTATTTGAATTGGTTCAACTGATGCTAGTAAAAAGGCGAGTACAGATAATAATCCTGCACTTAACTGATTGAGCTGATAAAAGTTCGCGAGTGAGGCCCCTACCCCAAATGCTGCGTATAAAGCCATTAAACCTACTGTAAATCGGAATGGAATATCTAAAATATGGCGAAACGGTGCAATCCACTCCATATATGCATCAATTGGTAAATTTAAAAAGATAACGAAAAATGACCCGACAATCGTTAACGGTAATGTAGAAATAACTCCATTCCGAATTGCTAATAAATGTCGTTGCCCCGCAATCTTTTGCGTTGTCGGCATAATCTTCTGTTCCATAAAACTCATAAAACCATTCATCGATAACCCTCCCTATGTTCAATCTGCAGAAAACAAAAGTTATAACATTATAATGTTTATATTTAAAAAAATATAATTACGCTAAAACTAACTGTTCAGCTTGCTTAAGTACTTTCAAACCATCACACATGCCATAATTTCGTTGTTCTATAATTGCAACTGGTATATCATATGACTTCGCAAGAAACTCTACCGCTGGAAACAAATACTTCACCTGTGGTCCAATTAAAACAACATCAGCATTTTTTATTTCCAGTTTCACAAGTTCCGAATCGACTGCTTTAATTTTATAATCCTTCCCTTGTTTCTTTGCCTCTTCTTGCATTTTTCTTACAACCATACTCGTTGACATGCCTGCTGCACAACATAATAAAATGTACATATTATACTGTCACTTTCTCTTCCACTCGTTTATGAAGAGTAATAAATTCCTCAGCAAGTTCTTTCACTGTAATGGCATTCATTAAATGATCTTGTGCATGCACTAATAATAAACTTATTTCTGCATGGTTTCCTCTTGCTTCCTCTTGAATTAAATCCGTTTGAATACGATGAGCGGATGATATTTCCTCACTAGCAAGTTCCATCTTTTCACTCGCATTCTGAAAATCTCCTTGTCTTGCAAAAGCGATCGCTTCAAGTGCCGCGCTTCTAGCGTTGCCACCATGTAAAATTAATGCAAATGGAGTTTGCATATCAGTCATTTAAAATTCCTCCAAGCTATGTTTTTTCTATATTCTTATCTTATTATGAAAACGCATACAATTAAACATAAAAAACTTCCGTTATGTAACGGAAGTTTTTATATACTTTTCTTATAAAGATAATAATATCTCTTGGAAATCTTCAATTACTTCAGCCTGAGTTAATTTCTCTATCGCACTTTGACTAGACATAATATCATATAAAAAATCATAAAGCTTTTGTAAATCTTCATTATTATTGCGCTTCACACTAAATAAAATAATAACTTGTACTTTCTTATCTCCCCAGTCAACAGCCTTTTCAAGTGTACAAAACATCAAAAATGTTTGCTCACTTAATAACTGCATCGGGTGTGGAATCGCAACTAAATTCCCAACCGCTGTAGGAGATGTGTTCTCTCTCTCCATAACAGAAGCATAAAAGTTTGCGGGTACATAACTTTTCGCAGCAGCTTTCTCACATAAAAACTGGATAACCTCTTCTTTCGTAGAAGCACTACGATTTAAGAAGATCAAATCTTCCTTAATATATTGCTGCACACTGTTATTCACATGCGTAAATAACTGCTGACCAATCGATTTAATCTCTTTATCATCAAATATTGAATTCACTTTTATAACTGGCACAGGCAAACCACTCGGTATATGAATCGTACTAATAATACAATCTACTTTATCTTTATAAAGGTCTTCTACTTTCAATTGATAATAGCCTGTAATACCTACAATCTCTAATTTATCTCGAAACTGTGATAGAATTTTATATTTCAGTAGCTGTGCACTCCCTTGACCAGTCGCACAAACTAATAAACATCTTTTCTTTTGATTATTTTCTTGTAAACGGCTCATCGCCCCTCCAAAGTGAATGGCAATATAACCAATTTCACTCTCTGGAATGGATTCACCCGTATATTCACCAATTATATCTCCAACGAGAACTGCAATTTCAAAAGCATATGGATAATTTTTTTCACTTCTGCTAAAAGAGGATTTCTCGTATTCAACTTATATTTCAAACGATTTAATAACGTTTTTAAATGAACACCAAAACCAAATAATAATTCTTCATCATAATAAAAAGTAAGATTCCGTTCTTCCGCTACTTTGAAAAGAATATGCTGCATGAATGCATATACATCTTTCCCTAATAGCTCTTCCACATTTTCATAGCGATCTCTTGCTGTAACAGCAGTACTTAATAAATGCATCGTCACATATAAAATTTCTTCTTCTGGAAATTGAAGTTTTAGCTCTTCCCCTAAATTCCCTAAAATCTGTTTCGCAATTTTATATTCTTTCTTTATTATAAGTTCAGATTCCTCTACATGCAGTGCTTGAATGTAATGATCATCCCTGCATCTCTTTAAAGCAATCGCAATATGAATTGATAAATTATCAATTTCTATATCTGATAAATATATCGTTCCTCCCTCGATATACTTTAGTATAACTGAGCGGATGAGAGAAATATGGGGTAACGATAAATACGTGTCCGTCTGCTCATAGTTCTCATGAAACGGAGTATGGTCATACCGCGGTAAACCATATTGTGATAAACAAGAACGAATATTAAATTCTTCTCCCACAATACGTATACCATAATATGGTCTTTTTTCAATTTGTAACTCATAGCGACTACAAATATCCGTAACATCTTTCATAATTAAGTTTACAGTAGATTTGCTCACATAAATCTCTTCCGCTAGCTGTGAAAGCTTCATATACCCATCTGTCGTTAAAATACGTTGTAAAATATAAGCTACTCTTTCTTCATAAGAAGTTGGAATCTTTTCCGTCTGTTTTTGAAATACATTTAAGCAAAAATCTTCAAACTTCTTAGTTTGTATAATTTCTAGTTCGTACCCATTCCCCCTTTGTGATTCAATTTTCGCTCCGTGTTCTTCCAATATATCATTTAATAATTTTATATCCTTTTGAATCGTCTTCGTTGATACATGTAAACGGCTCGCTAAAAAAGCTCGATTTAACATCGATTTCTCTTCTAAAAACTCCTCTAAAATGGAAATTAATCGCTGATGCACTTTTGTCATAGCTCTTCCTCTCGCTCTATATATAAAAAGGAAAAAGCTGCTGAAGTCAGTAGTTTTTTCCTTTTTCATTTTCTCTATTTCTTTAATGTAAATCCAAACTTATCCCAAGCTTGTAAATAATCTAATAAGAAGGTTTCTTCCTCTACCACTCGGCCAACTACATTTGTTTTTCCTGTATTCACCATATCTTTTAAAGCAATTTGCAATTCACCTTTATATTGACCATACTGTTCATTATCAATTAAAAGATCCCCGCGCTTAATTTCGCGCGTATTATGCGGTTTGAACTCTTCTTTTTTATATTTCACACGACTCTGTGTAGAACGAATCATATATTCAGATACATCTCCGCGATAAAAATGCGGTTCGTCTAACACAATAATTCTTTCTATTTCTGTTGTTGTATCATATAGTCCTATATCAAATGTTTGTTTCTCTTTATTTAATGCACCTAGTGCTTGTAATTCTTCTTCTGAAGCATACGCGTTCGCAATAATAACATCATCAATTAATTCTGTCGCAAACAAATGCTTCGCTTGTGTTGTCATCGGTAATTCACGATGCTGCTCTAACGTACATAACCCTTCTGTTACTGGCCAAGGTCCATATGTTGCATCGAATGATGAAATAAAAGCAGCGGTTCTCATACCGTAATCTTTAAATTGTTTCGAGCATTTAATGAAATGATCGTATGATAATCCTGAATAACGGTGTGGATAGAAATTATGACAGCCAATTAAATTTTCACGATTTGGTCTATGACTCATAATGTTATCTACATACTTCGTACCGTTACTCATATTAATTTCAATTTTTAAGCCGTATGGATTGTACGTCATAATTGATTCTTCTAAACCTGAGAAACCGACATCTAAACGAATACCATAAGCACCTAGTTCATGGAAGAACGATAAATCATTATACGAAATACCTAGTTGTTCAAAAACAGATGGACTAATATCAACTAATACTTGAAACCCTAATGCATTCGCATGAGAGATCGTTTCCTTAAACTCTTCTATAATCGTCTCTTTTTCGCCATCTACAGATAATAAACATGTGAATACACGTGTAAATCCGTATTTACTTGCTAATGTTACATACGCCTTATCTGCCTCTACTGTCGAATGTTCTGGATAAATAGAAATACCTAATCGTCTCATATGTACACGCCTCTTTCTTCATCATATTGTAAACCTTTTCAAATATATGTAGTGAAAAAGTATGTATCCCCTTCTCATCCACTACCATTTGAATCCGCTTTCTTTAAAGAAAAAACAATTTCTATCATTCATAACAACTACTAGTCTATACATCTATACTTTACATCTTTTTTTCAAAATTGTGTAGTCTTTCCACAAATTTGTCAGTTTTTTTGCCTCAAAAATTGTTATACGTTTTCAAGGCACCTTCCTTGACTGTTACGTTGACCACTACATATACTCGAAAGAACAGAGATAAAGTGAAACTTTAATCAGTGGGGGTTTTGTTCATCCCCCACTGATTATTAGCCGTCACCAATCGGGCGTTTACGGACAGCAGGGCTCCCACCTAACTTCTTTGCTCCAGCCAAATTTTGAGGGGAGAGTCTTACTGCCCGTTAACGCGGGAAAACTTTTATATAGGGGATGAATATATGGGAGAGGCAGTACTCGTAAAACGAGAACCGTTATGGACAAAAGAGTTTATTGCGCTAATTCTAGCAAACTTATGTATGTTTTTAGGATTTCAAATGTTAATTCCAACTTTACCTGTTTATGTGAAAGAAATTGGGGGCACAAGTTCAAATATCGGATTCGTTGTCGGCATGTTTACCGTTGCAGCACTTTTTATTAGGCCGCTAACTGGAAATGCCTTGCAAAAATTCAACAAAAAAATCATTTTAATGATCGGTACCGCTATTTGTTTACTCGCTATGGGCAGTTATCTTTTCGCTTCAACCGTTTTCCTATTGCTTGCCGTTCGAATTTTACACGGAGCTGGTTTTGGTATTACAACGACTACATACGGAACTGTCGTTTCAGATTTAATTCCGCAAGCTCGCCGCGGTGAAGGCATGGGGTATTTCGGTCTTTCTGGAACTATCGCCATGGCGCTCGGTCCGCTTATCGGACTTTGGCTTATGCAAACATATAACTTCACGATTCTTTTTTTATGTGCACTTTCATGCACAATAGTTTCATTAATATTAACGAAACTACTTCAAATCAAAAAATCGCCGCAACCACCACAGCAAACATCTGGTATCTTTCTCGATGGATTTATTGAGCGTAAAGCTTTACTTCCTTCATTATTAATATTATGTATTACATTAATGTACGGGGGAATTGGGAGCTTTATCACATTATTTGCTACGGAAGTCGGCATTGCCGATATTAGTCTCTTCTTTTTATTTAACGCACTTGCAATCGCTGTAACTCGTCCATTTTCTGGAAAATTATATGATACGAAGGGCCATACATTCGTCATCATTCCAGGAGTTATTATAACGTTTACAGGTATTATTTTACTGTCGTATACAACTACAATTCCGAGTTTAATTATTGCGGCAGCGTGCTACGGAAGCGGTTTCGGAGCAATTCAACCAGCACTACAAGCATGGATGATCGACCGAGTAGCACCGCACCGGAGAGGAGTAGCAACAGCAACATTCTTCTCAGCATTTGATCTTGGAATTGGTGCTGGAGCGATTATTTTTGGATTCATTGCACACTTTACAAACTATGCAACTGTATATCGTTATTCCTCCCTATTACTTATCGCTTTTCTTTTCATTTACATCACAAGCTTACGGAAGCAAAAACAGAAAGATAAAATAAACGAAAAAGCCGTTGGGTAATGTTAACTCGTTCTATTTCAAAGTACTTACACTAAAAAAATTATATATACACAAATGCAAAAAAGCAGTGGATTCCAAAAAAATCGCACTGCTTTTTGCATTGTATTGAAAGTTGAACCGCTGTTCTATTTATTCATGTTGTTCGTATGATATTAATATATAGAACGAATTGGAGGAAACATTAATGAAAGCAATATTGTATACAAAATATGGTCCCCCCGACGTACTTCAATTGAAAGAAGTTGAAAAACCTACACCTAAAGACAATGAAATACTAATAAAAATTAATGCGACAACCGTAACAGCAGGAGATATTCGTTCAAGAAGTTTTACAGTTCCCTCTTCGGTTTGGCTACCCGCTCGAATTGCACTTGGCTTTAAACAACCGAAAAAACAAATACTTGGAATGGAATTGGCTGGTGAAGTTGAATCAGTAGGAAAAGACGTTACGCGTTTTAAAGCAGGAGATCAAGTTTTTGCTGCTACCCAAGCAAATTTCGGTTCTTATGCTGAGTACATTTGTATACCTGAAGATGGAGCAGTGTGCATGAAGCCCTCCAATATATCCTATGAAGAAGCCGCAGCCATCCCAATTGGAGCACGTACAGCCTTGTTTTTCCTTAGGAAAGCTAACGTTCGAAGCGGTCAAAACATTCTTATTTACGGAGCTTCTGGAAGTGTCGGAAGTTATGCAGTACAAATTTCCAAGTATTTCGGCGCAACAGTTACAGGGGTGTGCAGTAGCTCAAATTTAGAATTAGTAAAGTCCCTAGGAGCTGACGAAGTAATTGATTACACCGCAAGCGATTTTTCTACTATAGACGGAGCTTATGATGTTATCTTTGAAGCCGTAAATAAGAGTACCTTTTCAGATTGTATTAAAATGTTAAAGGAAGATGGTACCTATATAAATATCGTTGAACCGTTACCAAGTGCTCAAATGCTCTGGACTAAATTGACAAGTCGCATGAAACTCATATTAAGTCAAAACGCACCTGAAACTTCCGAAGCATTAAATTTCCTTAAAGAACTTGTTGAGAATGGTAAAATAAAAGTGGTCATTGATAGGCAATACACTTTTGAGGAAATTGTTGAAGCTCACATATATGTTGAAAAAGGACACAAAAAGGGAAATGTCGTCATAAACTTGAAACATAACGACAACTCCTAATAAAGTGAAACTTTAATCAGTGGGTAGCTTTATCTCCCACAAATAGCAGGATAAACAAGCACACTGCACACAGTTTTTACAATACGAAGTACTCAAACTTTTTTAACATAAAAAACCAGGGCAAATTCATATGCGAATTGCTCTTTTTTAATGTTGCAAGCACTCCAAAGAAGTGGATTAATATACTTCAATCATTTTTTCACTTTCATCAGTACACTCATTTCAAACCTCTCCATCTCCCCTACATATTTTTCTAACTTTGATCAAAAAATATGCAAAGAACCATTATAAATAAAGTGAAACTTTACTTAGCACACCCAATTTGGATAGTTTATCTCTCCTATTTTTACTATCAATAAATAGTGTGATAAATGTGACTTCTTTACGAAATAGTCCGATACCATGCATGAAAACCAATTAAATCCAGGAGTTTCTTTAAAGAATTGTAAACTTTTTAGTACTTTGTAAATTTAGTGTAAAATTTATAGACAAACCGTTTACAGTGCCTCAAGGTTTAGTTAATAATTACATCGTACATGAAATTTAAGGAGTGGAATGCGTGGAATACAATATTCAAGATATGATCTTCCAGTTCATTGGTGGATTAGGTATTTTCTTATTCGGGATTAAATACATGGGCGATGGACTGCAACAAGCAGCCGGAGATCGTCTTCGCGATATTCTAGATCGTTTTACAACAAACCCTCTTATGGGTGTACTAGCAGGTATGTTAGTTACAGTATTAATTCAATCAAGTTCAGGAACAACCGCTTTAACAGTCGGACTTGTAAGTGCCGGATTTATGACATTAAGACAAGCAATCGGTGTTATTATGGGTGCGAACATCGGAACGACAGTTACTGCATTTATTATCGGAATTAAAATCGGAGAATACGCTCTTCCAATTATGGCAGTCGGAGCAATCTTATTATTCTTCTTTAAAAATAAAAAAGTACAGTCTTTAGGTCAAGTCGTATTCGGATTTGGTATGTTATTCTTCGGTTTAGAATTAATGAGCTCAGGTATGAAACCTCTTCGCTCTTTAGAATCATTCCAAGAATTAATGGTTAGTATGAGTGATAACCCAATCTTAGGAATCGTTGTTGGTACAGTCTTCACTTTAATTGTACAAAGTTCAAGTGCGACAATCGGTATTTTACAAGAACTATTTGGCCAGGGTGCAATTGATTTACAAGCTGCTCTTCCTGTATTATTCGGTGATAACATTGGTACAACAATTACAGCTGTATTAGCAGCAATCGGTACTTCTATTGCAGCAAGACGTGCAGCATTAGTTCACGTTATCTTTAATATCGTCGGTACAATTATCTTTACGATTTTATTAGTACCATTTACAAGTTTAATTCAATATTTCCAAACATCTTTAAACTTAAATCCAGAAATGACAATTGCTTTTGCACACGGAACATTTAACGTAACAAATGCGGTTATTCAGTTCCCATTCATTGCAGTGTTAGCATGGATTGTAACAAAACTTATTCGCGGCGAAGATTCTGCTATTGATTTCAAACCGCAACATTTAAATCCAATCTTTATTGAACAATCTCCTGCTATCGCACTAACAGAAGCGCAAAAAGAAATTGTTCGCATGGCTGAGTTTTCTTTACAAGGATTAAAAGAAGCAAACCAATTTTTAAATACACAAGAAAAGAAACACGCTGATATGGCTACGCAATTAGAAGCAGCTATTAACAATTTAGATAAAAAAATTACCGAGTATTTAGTTTTACTATCAGAAAAACCACTTTCACATACAGACTCTGAAAAGCATTCAGTTCTAGCAGGTGTTGTTGGAGATATTGAACGTGTTGGTGATCATGTAGAAAACTTAGTAGAACTTGTAGATTTCCAAATTTCAAACCGCGTTTCACTATCAGATGAAGCACTAGCTGAATTAAATGAAATGCTTGAATTAACAATTTCAACATTACAAGATGCAATCAATGCTTTAACAAACTTCGACACTGAACTAGCTCAAACGGTTATTGCAAAAGAACGTAAAATTGACCAAATGGAACGTGTTCTTCGTAAACGTCATGTATTACGTCTGAACGAACGTAGCTGTTCAGGTGATGCAAGCATCATTTTCGTTGATATGGTAAGTAACTTAGAGCGTATCGGTGATCACGCTGTAAATATTGCTGATGGCGTTTTAGGGGAACAAGGAAAAGTAAATTTAAAACAATCATTATAATAGAAAAGAGACGCTCATTTGAGCGTCTCTTTTTTTCATTTCATCTTTACAACCGTTCTTCCTTTTAATTTTCCTTGCAATATAAGTGTAAACTTCTCATCTAATTCTTTTAATGTACATTCTTCTGTATAAGATAATAGCTCTGAATTTTTCCACTCACCTGCTAGCAATGCCCACACTTCTCTTCTCACATCTACTGGACATTGAACTGAATCTATTCCTAAAAGGCTAATCCCTCGTAATATGAATGGGTATACAGTTGTATTTAATTCATGCCCTGCTACGTTACCACACGTTGTTACACAGCCTCCATACTTAACTACCTTTAAAGAACTTTCTAACATGTTTCCGCCTACAGTATCGACAACCCCAGCGTATATTCCTTTAAGCATCGGTCTTCCTGATTCATCACTCAATTCCGCGCGGCGAATCATTTTTTTTGCACCTAAACGTAGCAACATCTCTTTCTCTTCCATTTTCCCTGTTGCCCCTACTACGCTATATCCTAGCTTTCCTAAAATACTAACTGCTACACTGCCTACTCCGCCCGTAGCACCCGTTACTAAAACATCTCCCGTGCTAGGCGTAATTCCCGCTCTAATGAGCTTATATACCGATAAGGCAGCTGTAAAACCTGCTGTCCCGTACATCATACTTTCCTTCAAAGACATTTCTTTTGGTAAAGGAACAACCCAAGAGGATGGCACGCGAATATATTCTCCGAAACCACCAGAAGTATTCATACCTAAATCATATCCAGTTACAATAACTTGATCGCCTTCCTGAAAGGCGTTATTTCCACTACTAACTACCTCTCCCGCTGCATCGATGCCTGGTGTATGAGGGTATGTTCTCGTTACACCTTTATTACCAGTAGCTGAAAGGGCATCTTTATAATTTAATGAAGAATAATGAACACGTATTAATACGTCTCCTTCAGGTAAACTATTTACTTCTCTCTCAACAAGCGTTCTTTCAAATAGATTATTTTCCTTTTCTTTCACGACAATTGCTCGGAATGATGTATGATTCATTACGCTCTCTCCTTCATCCGTAGAATACTTCTTTATTATATAAAAAATGAATGTAAAGCTAATCGCTTCTTCTTGGCTATATTTCAACAAATCTTACTTCTCTATCACTTTCTCACAATACATATTTTCATTTCTACTAAAACAACATATACTTATCCTACATCTCAAAAATAAAATATAGAAAATCTGACTTTTTATAAATAAATTGAATTTTTACGAAATGTAAATGATTTGTAATGTTTTTTTTCGCTAAATTTCATTATAATAAGTGGATATGAGTGTCGTATTTCAATCCAAATGAAGGAGTACAAGAAATGGAGCAAAACCCATCTTTGCAAGAAAATACACGAAGTAAACCGAAAAATAGTAAGAAAAAAACAAAAATTATTATAAGCGTTATTTTATTCTTTTTAATAATAGGTGGCGGTTATACTTGGTTTTTAGTAAATAAAGCATCTTCTGCTATTCGAAATGCCGCACACGATTTAGCGCGCGGTGATAAATCTGATTTACGTGATAAGGCTGTAAAACCTATTACAAACAATGTCTCTGTCTTAATCATGGGTGTTGATGAAAGCGATGTCCGCGGGAAAGAATACGGTGAAGCTATAAGAACCGATGCATTATTACTTGCAACGTTTAATAAAGATAGCAAAACTGTAAAACTATTAAGTATTCCACGAGACACATATACTTATATTCCAGTAGAAAAGAAAAAAGATAAAATTACACACGCTCATGCATTCGGTTCTACCAAAAATGGAAAAGATGGTGGACCACAAGCAAGTATTGATGCAGTTGAAAAATTAACGAATGTTCCTGTCGATTACTTTGTAAAATTTAACTTTAAATCATTTATAAAAATCGTCGATGATTTGGGCGGAATTGAAGTTGATGTACCAGTTGAATTTACTGAGCAAGATAGCAATGATACTGCTGAGGCAATTCATCTGCAAAAAGGTGTTCAAAAGTTAAATGGCGAAGAAGCTCTTGCTCTTGCTAGAACAAGGCACATCGATAGTGATGCGATGCGTGGTCAACGTCAGCAACTCGTTATCGAAGCCATTTTAAAGAAACTAACAAGCGTTGGATCCGTAACAAAAGTTGGTAACATCATTGATGATATTAACGGACAATTCGTTACAAACTTAACATTCGACGATATGCTTTCATTCTATAAATATGGAGCAGATTCTTCAATTGAGAAATTACAAATTCAAGGTGAAGACTGTTACATGGCAAAAGGTGATGATACATGTAGTAAGTCAGCTGGTGGTGGCCGAACTTACTACTACAATCCAGATAAAAAAGAATTAGCTAATGTTACAAACGAACTTCGTAGTCACCTTGGACTACCTGCCTATACAAAATCTGATTCTGATTCTGATTCTGATTCGAAAAAAACAAGCTCAGAGAAAACAAAAGAATCTAAGTCTGAAAATACGAGTGAACGCGAATCAAGTAACAATGAAACTAAAGATAAGAATAAAAATAACAGTGAAGATACAGAAACATCGTCTAATGACAATGAATAAAGTGAAGCAGTGCTCTATGGAGGTAGAGCACTGTTTCTTTTTAATTATTTTAAAATGAAAAATCAGAACTTTCCAACTATCTTTTTTAATATTTTTAAATTATAATAAATAATAGTAATCTATTCCAATTATCAGGGGGCTCATACATATGAAAGCTGCAGTAAAACATAACATTTCAGATTTTAAAGAGTACTTAAAATCAAACGATATATATATGGAAGAAAATATAGATGAAAATGATGGTTCGGTACATTTTTCAGTAGGATTAGAAACAGAAGCTGGCGCAAAGATTCAACTTATCGCTGCTTTCCAAAGCGAACATCCTGCTGTGGATATATACTGCTTCAATGTTGCTCTTGTACCTGATTCAACATCAAAAAATGACATTTTACATGTCATCAATGAATTAAACACATCTTATCGATTTGCAAAATTCACGCTAAACAAACAAAATGCAATTGATATTTCAACATCTCTTGCATTCTCAGAACCAAACTTTAATCCCGCACTTGTCTTTGAACATACGAGAATGCTATATAAACTGGCAAACGATGAATATAAGAACTTAATGAAAGTTATTTGGGCGTAAAATAAAAGGATGGGCTGCAAGCAGCACCATCCTTTTTTATTCATATCATATCGATCCACATCTTTATAGCAGTTCCTACAATTAAAATAGATAATACATATTGCAAAACTTTTTGATTCACTCTCTTCCCTACTCTCACCCCAAGAGGAGCGGCAAATAAACTTGCTATCGCAACGATAAGAGCCGGAATAACAACTATTTGTCCAGTAATCACTTTCCCAGTAGTAATTCCTATCGAGGAAATAAAAGTAATAGCGATAGATGTTGCTATTGTCGTACGTATCGGTAGTTTTAAAACGACTAGCATAATCGGGACTAAAAGAAACGCACCACCAGCCCCAATAATGCCGGAAACACTTCCTACAATAAACGCTAGCAAACTAGCGAGCCATTTATTATACATAATTCCTTCTGTCCCCTTACGATTGCTTCGCTTCGGTATAAACATCATAATAGCCGCAATAGTAGCGAGTAATGTATAAACAACATTTACAGTATGCTCATTTAATAGATTCGCACTAAAGCTACCTACAAAGCTTCCTATTAATATACTAGCTCCCATATACACAACTAAAGTTTTATCCATATCGTTACTTTTCCGGTACGCCCACGCGCCTGCAAAAGTTGCAAAGAATACTTGAATCGCTGTAATACCACTCACTTCATGTGATGTATATCCAGCAAATCCTAGCAATACTGGAATGTATAAGATCATCGGATAATTAATAATTGCACCGCCAATCCCAACCATTCCTGAAATAAACGACCCTATAAACCCAATAATAAAAAGTAGCACTGTTAAACTCATATTGTATCCCCCGCCTTCTAAAAAGAAGGTGATTTAAATAAATAAATTCACATTCCCATCCGAAGCATCTGCTAAATATACACCTACTCCTGCAAACTCTACCCCTTCCATAATCTCTTCCTCTTTTAACCCTAATAAATCTACTGTCATTTGACAAGCTACAAGCTTAACTCCCTGTTCTTTCGCCATATCAATTAAATCAGGCAAAGGCATCGCATTATGCTTCTTCATAATACCTTTAATCATCTTTGACCCCATACCAGCAAAATTCATTTTTGATAATCCCATCTTATCAGCGCCGCGCGGCATCATTTTTCCAAACACTTTCTCTATAAACGTTTTCTTTACTTTCACATGCTCATCTTTCCTAAGGGCATTTAAGCCCCAGAAAGTATGAAAAATAGTCACCTCTTGATCGTACGCCGCTGCACCATTTGCAATAATATAAGCTGCCATCGCTTTATCATAATCTCCACTAAATAAAACAATCGTCGTTTTCTTCTGTTGTTCCATGTTGTCCTCCTCTTAATTACCTATAGGGGTATTTTAAAAATTGTAAAAAGGCTCCAATTATCTAGCTACACCCGATACTATTTTTCCCTTACAAAGCGTTCATACCGCCTGAAACATTTATAACGCGCTGAAATCCTAATTTCTTTAATACTTTTGCTGCTTGCTTACTTCTCATCCCGCTCTGACAAATAACAATTACTTCCTTATTTTTATCTAACTGATTTACTTTACTAGCTAACTCATTTAGCGGGATATTCTGAAATCCCTTCATATGATTTCCTCTATATTCACCTACTGTACGAACATCGATAAATTGTTTCTCCTTTTTTCCCACTATACCCTTTAATTCTTTTCCATTTATATTTTGAACACCTTTCACCGGTAAAAAACGTGAAATAACAAACCATGCAGCAAGTACAATGAAAAGCGTACTTAATATTGTATTCATATAACCACCCTCTCCGCATTTACAAAACTAGTTCTTCACTACGCCTTCTTAATCCAAAACTTCAGCACATCGTCTTCTATATTATGCTTTACTATTTCATGACTACCTGTTTTTGACCATGCTGGAATATCCTTAACTGACCCTTTATCCGTTACATGTACTTCTAACACTTCTCCAGATTGTAAAGTATCCATCACTCTCTTCGTTCTTACAATCGGCATCGGACATGCTAAACCTTTCGCATCTAATACTTGTTTTATATTCATCATCTATACCTCCATTTTTTGTTTATCCCGCTATTTGCGGGCAGTAAAACTCCTACTTCAAAATTCGGCTGGAGCAAAGAAGTT
>NZ_JBALMG010000055.1:18723-29469 GCF_036963225.1 Bacillus sp. JJ783
TAAAGTTTCACTTTATATCCTTATTCATGAACTGCACAACGATTTGGACCAATCTCCATTTCACGCTCTTCTTCCACACTCGGATGGATTTTCCCCATATTCGTTTGACGAATTTCTTCATAAGCATTCGGCTGAGGTGGTAGATTCTCCGTTACAGTTTTACGAAACTCTATCTCATCGACAATATTTAATCCTATATTCTCCTTAAATAGATCTTGTAAATTCGCACTCACAATGCCTCGTTCATCCATTTCACTTATTTTTGAGTAATGAGCTGGTAAAACAATTAACTCTTGAGATAATTCCTTATAGCGCTTATATAATGTATTTCGTAAATCACTCACCCAATCTTCAGCCTTACCAGCCAGATCTGGACGCCCGATTGAATCTACAAATAAAATGTCACCTGATAATAAATAGGAATCATCTACAATAAATGATGTACTTCCAATCGTATGCCCCGGTGAGTATAACGCGTCAATTTCAATTTTGGTACCCCCCACCGTAATAACAGTGCCCTCTACTAGCCGTTCGTAAGAGAAAACAACTTCCTCCGCATCTTTTGGAGGTAACCAATACGTACCGCCTACTTTTTCAGCTAATTTACGTCCACCTGAAATATGATCTGCATGTAAATGTGTATCCATTACGTTAGTAATAGTAACTCCGTGCTCTTTTGCAAACTCTTCGTACGCCTCAATCGTTCTCACCGCATCAATGACTGCTGCTTCACCGTTTGAAACTACCATATAAGACAAACATCCTTTTCCAAGACGATTAAATTGATATATACTTCCCCCGCCCTGTACATCCCCTACCTTTACCGGCTTCACATACTCACTCCAAGCTTTCATACCGCCAGCTAAATAATAAATATTATTGAAACCCTCATCTAACAATTGCTCTGCAACAAACTGAGAAGAACCCTCTTTCGCACATACAACTAAAATCTCTTTCTCCCTCGGTAATTCATCTACAATATGTTCTACACCATCTAATAAATCAAAATACGGTTTATTCAATGAAGAAATTTGTTTCCCTTCAATTTTCCATTCTTCATAATCCGCTTCATTCCGAACATCTAAAATAAATAACTCTCCGAATAAAACTTTCTCTGCAACATCTTTTGCTTGTAACATCTTAGCGACCATGCAATTACCCCCATAGGTATATTTTCATTTAAAAAATTTTATTTTTCCATATTCCCTTGCCACTCTAACATACCTGGAATGACATTTTTCACATTTGAAAAACCTTTTTCTTTCAACGTTTGACAAGCTATATCACTACGATTACCAGTTCGGCAAACAACATAAATTTGCTTCGTCTGATCTAACGCTGCACTCTCTAATTCGCCTAACGGCACCGAAATTGCGGATGGAATATGACCAAAGGCGAATTCCGCCGCTTCACGAACATCTAATACAGTGCACTCTTCACCACTTAATAATATATCTTGCAATTCCCCATTCGTAATTGTATGAGGATATTTCACAACTTCATTCACTTCATGTTCGTGTGATTTTCGTACATAATGCTTTAATACATTTCCCTCTTGTTTCGTTCCGATATATTGATGCCCTACTTTACTTGACCAACTTTGTATATCTAACGTCGATCCTTTATCCGTCGCCTCTATTTCAATAACTTGCCCTGATGCCAACCCTTCTATCGCCTTTTTCGTCTTCACAATTGGCATCGGACAAGCCAATCCTTTACAGTCTAAACTCGTATCAACTTTTATACTCATAATCATTTCCTCCCTAATTAATATACATATACCTGTAGGGGTATTTTAGAATGTTTTTGAAAATCTGTCAACACATATGTTTGACAGATTATCGGCTTTTTACAAGTAATTGAACTGCTTCTTTAATTAATTCTTCATTTGATCCATTACCTGTTTCAAACTGCTCGCGCAAACATTGCTCTAAATTTGTTCCCACAACGAGTCCAATTGTACGATCTAGCGCAGAACGGGATGCAGTTAACTGTGTAATAACATCTCGGCAATCTTTTCCCTCTTCCATCATGCGAAGCACACCACGAACTTGACCTTCAATACGTTTCAATCTATTTTTCATATCTTGATTATATTCCACTGTAGACCACCTCCGTAATTATAACTACATTATACATTACTTTATAACTTTGTATAATATCATATACCCTGAAGGGTATATTGTAAAGCGGTTTGTTTTTTTGTCAAACCTTCTAGGGTATAGTAAAAATGCACTGCATTGTAGTCCATCTAATTTATTCTCTTTACCCTTTTCTAACTCTTAATCGACAGCCTTTACTGACTAATAATAATAAAGTTGTTTAATTTTGAGGGCGTGAATCCGCATCGCTACGTTGTTAAACTGTTCCATTTCAATAACAAAGTTGTTTAAAAATACGGTAGTGTATAGTTTATAATGAAGTGTAGACAAATACTGTTCGACTTATTAAATTATTTAAACTTTGAAATAGAAGATATAAGAATAGCCTACATTTTAAGGAATATAGGCTAAGCAATATAAGTTAATCTGTTATTAATTTTGAATAAATACTTAGATCAATAAACTTTTCATTAGATTTTTCACACTTTCTCATTGTCCCTTCGAATGTAAAGTTTAACTTTTGTAAGACTTTTATTGAATTAATGTTTTCAGATTCAACTTTTGCTTCTATTCTATTGAATTCTAAAGTACTAAACGCATAATCCATTAAAGAGAGAATGGCTTCTGGCGCATATCCCTTACCCCAAAAAGCTTTACTAATATCGTAACCAATTTCTGCTTTGGCGTTTTTGAAATCAAATGAATTATAACCACAAGAACCGATAATTTCATTTGATTCTAATTCAATTATCGAATAACGAATAGCTCTGTTTTCCCGAGATAGCTTATCAAGCATTTCAATCATATCTACCGCTTGGCTTTCATCAGTAAAACTATTGATATTCATAAATTTTGTAACTTCTGGATCAGACCAAATTGTAAACATGCTAGCTGAGTCTGATGCTTTCATTTTTCTTAAAACTAATCTTTCGGTTTGTAGTTCTGTAATCAATATTTTTACCTCCATTATGTTTTTATTTTGGGGTCAAGATATTGATATCTGCGCATAGTTCAGTCCCTTCGTGTTTCAAGATAATATTATTATAAAAGTTATAAAGGATGAAACAATAACTTTTATAAATTTGGTTATGTCACAGTTTATGATAACTGCGTAATAAAGAAAAATGAAACGACCGTATTTTGATTTTTTAAACATCTTTAATTTTATTCTTATTTTCCGTTCGTTGAGAGCAATTATTTTTTAGTTGCTGTATTTCCCATTGCAATAGAAATTCTATTCCAACTGTTGATTTGATTGATTACCAAAACAAGGTCAACATATTGTTTCTCGTCATAGTGTTCACGTACTCGCTTATATAGGTCTTCAGGAACTCTTTTAGTAGGAATTAGAGTAATATGCTCAGATAGTTCAAGAGCAACTTTCTCTTCAGGTGTATAAAAATCACATTCATTCCAAGCATTCAAACAATAAATTCGTTGTTCGGTTTCACCCATCTTACGAGCATCGGATGTATGCATATCTATGCAGAAAGCACAACCGTTAATTTGAGAGACTCTAATCTTTATAAGTTCTCTAGTAATTCGATTAATTGTAGACTTCTTAGTGTACTTCTCCATATCCATCATAATTTTCATGCCATCAGGTGCAACATCATAGTAGGAAATTCTTTGACTCATAAGGCAAGACCTCCTTTAATTTTAAGATACTTATAATTATACCGTCACACGAACGTTTGTGCTAATATTTTGTTTGTAAGGCATTCGAAATCAAAGAGAATTTCAGTTGTAGACAGTGTAATTAGTTGTTTCATGGTACGTAAATATCGCAAATGAGTATACGGACGCGATAAACGAGGTAATTTCATTTCTATTCCTAATTTTTTAGCAGTAGGATGAATGAACGAGCTCCAAGCTTCTACCACATAAGGCAATTTCCATGGTTTAACTTTAAGATGCGGGATAGGGCGTAATTCAAGTGGCATCCATTCTATTTCTACATCTTTTTCCTTTGCAACCCCATCTAAAGGGGCAGTAGCTAAAAAACAAAATGGACAAATAAAATCAGAATAAACTCTAATCTTCACTGTCATATAAATTCCTCACATTTCTTTTTATCCCATATTTGTAACTATACGAGCTTCAAACATGGGGATAATATGACTAATACAATATATCTACTACAAAAAATTCATTTCATTTACGAATGAAGTAACCCCTCGTTCCATTGTCATACTTCCTATAACCTCTTTGTAAAACTATAATCCATCTCTCCACCTAATGCTTCAGCTGTATCACCAGTTTCTCTAAAATCATGTGTATAAATTTGTTCAAATAAACCGAAATCTACTTGCTTATAAAATTCGAAACAAGGGAATCCATCATGTTCTCCTTGAATATCGATACTGCCATCCTTTTTCACACATACAGTTAATAAATAGTCCACAGGAGGGGCATACACATTTAACGGATTACTAGCACTTGCACTCATTTTGAATTGGACACCGTCAGAATTCCATACAATATCAGTACACACAATATTTTCAGTACTCGCTTTTCCTGTTCTTTTATTCACCGAACCATCTGGATTTGTAACCTTCTCTGTCGTAATCCCCGTGTTCGCATATGAAAACACTTCTTCTTTATAAAAATCCACTACTACCTCTTGCTCAACTCTAGAGCGCATAGTATTTACCGCATGTGGTGTAAATTCACGTGAATCACCTTCGAATTGTATTACTCTCCCTGTTTGTACATCCTTACTCGGTTCCGTCCAAGACATTGGAATAAATACACTGGCTCTAATTTTAACGATATTCGTCATAAGAAACACCCCTATAATTCTAATTTTATATACTGCATACTATTGAATAAAATAGACCACAATTTCAATCCTAGAACCAATAGCTTTCTCTTTTACGTTTGCTACTTCCTTCTAAAAAATAGCGCTATATTTATATCTAGATTTTCGTTTTAAAGCTATATTCCATTTCTCCAGCTAGTGCTGCTGGGGTATCATCCGTTTCTCTGAAATCATGTGTATATATTAATTCAAATGAACCAAAGTCTATTTGTTTATAAAATTCATAGCAAGGGAAACCATCATGTGCACCTTCAACATGCACAGTACCACTTTCATTAACTCGTATAGTCAAAAAATAATCTGCTGCAGGTGCTGCCGCGTTTAACGGATTACTTGCACTTGCTCTCATTTCAAATGAAACTTCATCTTCACTCCATACAATATTTGTACATGCAATGTTTTCTGTACTTGTTTCTCCTTTTTGATACTCAATTGAGCCATCTGGATTTGTAATTTTCACAGTGACGATACAAGCATCTGCATATGTGAAAATTTCTCTTTTATAAAAATCAATATTCACTTCTTGTTCTAATCTTGAACGCTTTGTGTTCACAGCATATGGTGTAAATTCACGTGCATCTCCAGCATATTCAAACGCTCTTCCTGTTGCAGGATCCTTAATAGGTTTCAGCAAAGTATACGGTGCAAATACACTCCCTCTAATTTTAACGATATTAACCATATGAAACCTCCATTGATTCTATTTAAATAAATCTTTATTTGTTCTACCACTATCACATAGTCAACTTGATTGACTATATCTTGTATAGTACAATGGTTTTCACTTATAGTCAATTTAATTGACTATAAGTAAGGAGGTTATATACATGACTCATCAAACACTTAACGAATTAGATCTCACTTCACTTTTATCACTATCTTTCAGCACATTAATTACTGAGCTACATGACAAATTAAGTGAATTGGGATTTGAAGATATTAGGCCAGCGCATGGTTTTATATTCAAACGCATCCTTCCTAATGGAGCAACCGGTATAGAACTAGCTGAATATTTAGGGGTTTCAAAACAAGCCATAAGTAAAATGGTAGATTCTCTGGAGAACAGTGGTTATGTCACGCGCCAAACGCATCCTACTGATAAAAGAGGTAAAATTATTGTTTTAACCGAGCGTGGTTTAGCAGTAATGAAAGCAAAAGAAGAAATAATAGCTGAAATAGAACAACGATGGATTGCAAATATAGGTGCAGAACGAATGCAAATGCTTAAAGAGGATTTAACAACATTCGTTAATGAAGAAAATACCGGCAAATTTGCATCGAGCATACGACCTGTTTGGTAAACAAAAACTCCATATAAAAAACGAATCCATTTTGATTAGTCTTTTTCAAAATGGATTCGTTTTCTACAGTTTTATTAAAATCATTGATTCCTTTAAATTTTGTTTTAAATATATGATATATCATATATTATGCATTATATAATTCCATAACTCTCTGCATGATCAAATCTGCCGTATTCTCCTCCGGCGGCATTAGCAACCTCGTTACCGGCCCATACACAACAGGATTTAATTCCACTTCATACCCACCATATACATATTCCTCTTTGCTTGGTAAATACCCAATATATCCATTCGTATATCCACCAAAGAAAGCTCGTTCATTTTGAAGACTCTCTTTCATTTCTAAAGCAGTTTCTGAAAAAGGTTCCATCGGTATTCCAGAGAATATCCCATCATTAATTTGAAACAATTGAATTTCTAAATCAACACTTAACTGCCGAACATCTTGCTTATATTTCTCTAAAACGATAGTAAGCCATTCATCAGTATTCACACCCCACTGCTTCTCAGCTAATTGGGCCATTCTTTTTATCTCTTCAATTTCTGGAATATCCTTTAATTTCATTTGCATCGTCGTCGAAATAGTTCTTAGATTTACAATTGGGCTATATGTAACTGTTGGCAATATCGTTAATACATGTCCACTAAGTACGTAAGCCATTTGTTTTAATGCTTCCTGTGAACCACGATACTTCGCATTCACATTTCCAGTGGCACCTTGAACAATAATAACAGGACAGTTTAATATTTTCTCCAAAATCTCTCTCGTCATTCCAGGATAATCCGCTGATAATACATCGCTATCCCCTTTTAAAACATTCGGATGAGCAGTACAAAATACAACGATCCCAACTAACTCCTTCGTTTCAGCATTTCTCATTGTTAAAACACCAATACGTTTATCTACAATGCCCTCTATATTTGTTCCCATCTTCGCTTTTCCATCAGATGTTCTCTCTCTTCGGTTTACTCCAATATCACCTGTCGTAACACCCCATCCAACTTCACATAGCTTCAAGTTGTTATTCGCAGTAACGGCACCTTGCACTACATTATTTACTAAAATCGTTTTATACGACTGTACTAGAGGGTCATCTCCGACCGTTTCTGGACCAGAGTGTGTATGAATATAAACAACTGTTATTCGCTCAACTGGCACATGAAGCTCACTAGCTACTCGTTCACGAATAATATTCGTATCGTCTACTATCATCCCAATATTATCAATACTTATAAACACAGTTTTCATTTCATTTTTCTCAAATACTAAGATTGTCCCGTAAATACGCTCTTCAATATTATTAATTCCTGTATCCCTATGATATCCGATAAAATCAATACCTAAAGGAGGCGTAATATCCACCTTGCATACCCCTATTTTGCTCATTTGAATTGCTCCATTTCTATATATAACTCCCTTTCTTCAAGAATAGCATATTTAATTCTGTTCCAAATTAAAAAGAACGGGCATAGAATTCTATGTCCGTTCTTTTCTTCACACATACTTCCGATGCACCATCTTCCCATCATAAGAAAACACAACGCCCTTACTTTCCACAATCGACTCCATATGCACCGTTCTTCCCCATAGCTGATGAAGATACGGTAATACTTTTTCTAAGTATTTTAAATCTAGCTCAATTCCTTCATAGCTATGTTTAATGTACAATTCCCCATTCTTTAAGTAGTCGCCATCTTCTACTACTAAGTACGGGAAACCTCCATTTGTACGCATATTTACAAGTTGATCACGCACATGTTCCCACTCTTTATCAATTACTTTATATTCTTTTCCTTGGCGCTGGAATAAGTACATATCTTCTCTCATTACGAGTTCTTTATTTAAGTAGTTTCTTAGGAACGATACGTCCCATTCAATTTCCCGTACTTCAAACATTTTCTCGCGACCAGAACCAGGCTTCACACCGCGCCTTTTCATTTCTTCTGTCGGATTGTTGTAGCGTTCTTCAATATCTTCAAACATTTTAATACCGAGGTAGTATGGATTAATACTTGTTTTTGATGGCTGTACGACACCTGCATTTAATTTCGCAAATTCAATTGCTTCACCAGATGTTAAGTCCATTTCACGAAGTATACGTTGATGCCAGTAGGAAGCCCAGCCTTCATTCATGATCTTCGTTTCAAGCTGTGGCCAGAAATATAACATTTCCTCACGCATCATCGTTAATATGTCGCGCTGCCACTCTTCTAGCTCACGGCTGTATTCTTCAATAAAGAGGAGTAAATCTTTTTCTGGTTGCGGAGGGATTTTCTTCTTTTTATGCATATTAGGTCGTTCTCGTGTTTTATTTCGATCATCTAAATTCCATAAATCATCGTACTGTGATATCTTTTTCTTCTCTACATCCTCTTCTAAATCTTCAATACTCCATGCAAGTTTCGGGCGCATAAGTGACGGGTCAATATGTTCTTGAATGGCAAGTACGGCATCTAAAAATGTTTCTACCTCTGCCTTTCCGTACTTATGCTCATATGCTTTCACACGATCCGCTGTTGCAGCCATACTTTCTACCATGTCTCGCTTCGTATTCGAAAAACGAATATTATTTTTAAAGAAATCACAGTGCGCTAAAACGTGCGCTACGATTAGTTTATTTTGAATTAAAGAATTCGTATCTAATAAAAAGGCGTAACATGGATCAGAGTTAATAACGAGTTCATAAATTTTACTAAGTCCTAAATCGTATTGTAATTTCATTCTGAAAAATTGCTTTCCAAAACTCCAATGTGAAAACCTCGTCGGCATCCCATATGCACCAAATGTATAAATAATTTCCGCTGGACATACTTCATAACGCATCGGATAAAAATCAAGCCCAAATCCAGTCGCAATTTCCGTAATTTCCGCAATCGCATATTGCAATGCTTTATCTTCACTTGCTCTCATTATTTTCCCTCCTTACACTTTCCCTTAAGAAAGTGTATGATGAGGAACAAGCTTTCATGAGGATTGATTGCATAATAAAAAGACACCCCCGAAAAAACGAGAATGCCTCTTTCTAATTAACCCTCAATAATCTCCATCTTCTCCGTAATCGGCGTACGAGCTTTTCCTTCTGGTGCTTTATCAAAATAGCCGATATGAAGAATTCCAACGATGCGTTGGCCTCTTGTTAAACCGATTCCTTCTATAAATAGTGGATTGTAGTTTAATCCACCTGATTTCCAAACACATCCTAAGCCGCGTTCCCAAGCAAGTAATTGGAAGTTTTGCATAAATGCACATGTTGCAGCGTAATCTTCGTCACGTGGAATTTGACGCGGATCTTCATTCATATATACAACGATTTGTGCAGGTGTGCTTAAGAAACGGTCAGATAAAATTTTGCCGCGTTTCACTCTTTCTTCTTCTGTGAAAGAGTTTAATACTGCGTCTACTAATTTCTGACGGCCTTCTCCAATGTATAATTTACAATTCCATGGTTCACGGTTTTTATGATTCGGTGCCCATGTTGCGTCGTTTAATAGTTCAATTAATAGCTCTTTGTCTACTGCTTTATCTGTAAATGTACGAACAGAACGTCTTTCTTTAATCACATTTGCGATGGAAGTATATGTAGTCATATTTTTCTCTCCCTTATTTTTATCTATATGTATAAGCTTGTTATTGATATTGATTTTCAATTTCGATTATAACCTAGTTTTTCACTATTAATCAATGTTTTATGTTGGAAAACTTATAAAAACTCCTTTTCATACTGTGAATAAAAAAACTTAACTTGTTCACAAGTTTTTCACATTTTATGGAAATGATATGTGTGAGTTTTCCACATTACCCATCTAGGAGGAGTTTACATGTATAAGAAAATCGCAGTAAGTATGACTATGGCAGCATTATTATGCGGGGTGTCTGTTTTCCCTGCTTCCGCTGCCTCGCCAAAAGAAGTAACAATGCACCATCATAAGCCAATCTCAGAGGAAGAAATGCAGTCTCTCGAAAAACTCGGCTATAACAAACATGAAATTTGGAAAGCTGCCCACATTGCAAGAATCAGTAAAAAGGAAATTAAAGATGTTTTAGCTTACTATAAGCAAAATAAATCTTGGGAGAAAACAGCCGAGCATTTCGGTGTAGATCCAAGTAAATTGAAAAAGCATCATATGAATAAAGAAACGAAAAAAGCACTACTGCAAGAATTAGCAAATATGCAAAAGTCCACACCAGATGGACTAAAACAAAAAATGAAAGAGTATAATATCAGCTTACGTCAGCTCACGGTATTAACAATCATCGCTCAAAAAAGTAATACTTCTCTCGATGATGTACTGAAAATGAAAAAAGATGGGATGGATATTAAACAAATTGCGGAAAAATTAAATGTTAAAAAAGAAGATATACGGGCAGAAATGATTAAATTAGTGAAGTCTATTAAAGAAAAGAAAACAAATTAGCCTGCCAAAAAGGAAGAGATATTCAATACTCTTCCTTTTCTTTATCCCGCTATTTGTGGGTAGTAAAACTCCCACCTCAAAATTCGGCTGGAGCAAAGAAGTT
>NZ_JBALMG010000055.1:29565-64768 GCF_036963225.1 Bacillus sp. JJ783
TAAAGTTTCACTTTATGAACTTTCAATTTTCAAGTATAAATTCCCGTCTTTCCCAAAAACTAACACGAGTAAATGATGTAGGTAAGGGGTGAGAAAATGTTTCTTTCGTCTAAAAAGAATACAAAAACAAACTGTTCCATTCCAGAATTTATCCAAACTATGAAAGGGTCTAGTGATTTCGTTTCTTATAACATCGTAGAAGATGGGACGTTATGTTTGTTTTATTATAAATCTACAGCCGAATCACTCCTCATTAATCGATTCATTTTAACACCTATAAAAAGAGAATTAGATCACATTAAAAATATAAGTGATATAGCAAATATCGTCACACTCGAGGAGATTATCACCGCCCCTTCTATTGATGATATTCGTGAAAAATTATTAAGTGGGTATGTACTTGTTCAGCTAAAAAATGATTCTCAAATCGCAGAATATGCACTTATTCGTGCTGAAAGTTCAGTTTTAGGTACACGGTTATATAACGATACAGAAAATGAATATAGTGTCATCGGTCCAAAAGTTGGATTTGTTGAAAATATTGATACAAATATACACTTACTTCGCCGGAATATTGTAACGGAGCAATTAGTTTTCAAACAAGTTGTAGTTGGCTCTATATCAAAAACAAAAGTCGTAGTTGCTTACATCGAAGGCATTACGAATGAACAGCACGTTAATACTGCAATGCAGCGCCTACAAGACATTGACTTTGATGTTCCTTTCGATGCGACTATGATTGAACAGTTTATTAGTGATAACAGTAACTCTCCCTTCCCTGTTTTACTCCCTACAGAGCGTTTAGATCGCTCCGTTTATGCATTATTGAATGGAGGAGTTGTCATTTTAACAGACGGTTCACCATATGCATTAGCTGGACCAGCGACATTACTCGATTTCTTCGTCTCTCCAGAAGATTATTATTTACCATGGATAGCAGGCTCATTTCTTCGAATGGTTCGCTTTTTCGGAGCAGCATTCTCGCTATTTTCATCAGCTATTTATACAGCTGTATTAACGTATCACTATCAAATGATTCCTGCGGATTTACTAGGTCCGATTATTTTTTCAAGAGCTAATGTACCCTTTCCGCCCATTTTAGAAGCACTTTTTTTAGAAATCACAATCGAATTGCTCCGTGAAGCTGGAGCACGATTACCTACAAAAGTTGGACAAACAATCGGCATCGTTGGTGGGATTGTAATTGGCCAAGCATCTGTTCAGGCTGCTTTAACGAGTACCATTTTATTAATTGCAGTTGCTTTATCAGCACTCGCTTCTTTTACAACACCAACTGTAAAAATGTCTTCTACTATCCGGATACTACGATTTCCACTTATTCTTTTAGCTGGTGCATTTGGGGGCTTAGGTCTCATTGTAGGATTCGTATTCATATTAGCTCATTTAATTCGTTTAAAATCACTTGGATCGCCTTATTTATTACCTTTATATCCATTTCGCGGTTTAGGGACAGCGGAAGGCTTTCTACGCTTACCATTTAGCCAAACTGCACAGCGTGCTTCTGTTCTAAGACCAAAAAAGAAATGGCGCTATAATCCAAACAAAGCGAAAGAAAAACATGATGGTGAGGAGAAATGAAAAATATTTTATTATGCTTTTCCATTATCATTTTAATTTTCCAATCAGGCTGTACACAACCAAATATAGTAGACACACAGCGAATTATTCATGTAGGTGGATTTGATATAACGAAAGATAAAAAATTTCGCGGGACAATTCTCTATCCAGATTATACAAAGGGCGTACAATCTAAACCAGAAACTCAGTCAACTACTGCAAGTACACTTGAAACAATCTCTTCACAGCTAAACGCCAAATCGCCACATACGATCGCTGTAGGTCAAATGCGTGTTGTCTTATTTGGAAAAGCATTTGGTGAACGCGGGCTTGGTAATGTTATTAACAACTTACAACGTGACCCTAACATTGGCCGAGACGTACAGCTAGCACTTGTAGACGGATCAACAGAAGAACTTCTCAAGCATGTTAAAACAAATGGATCGCTCTATCTTGCTGATTTACTTGAGCAAAATATAGAAACTGAAACAATTCCTCGGACCGCTTTAAATATTTTTTTGTATAACTTTTACTCATCAGGAGGCGATCCCTTTCTTCCCTATATTGAAGTTGACGAAGACAAATCAGCTTCTATTAAAGGCATCGCTTTTTTAAAAAAAGATAAAGTGGCTATGTATACAGATAAAAAAGGCTCTTTTTTATTAAAATTACTCATTAATCCAACTAAAAATGGACGTTACGAAGTTCCGATACGTCAAGGTAAACATAAAGGATTAATCGCTACTCAAAACTTATCTGGAAAAAGTGTCTGTGACGTTTCTCAAAACGGTAGTCTTCCAAAAGTTCACATCCACTTAAAACTAAATGGACTCATAAAAAACACTCCTGATTGGCTTGATTTATCTAAAAAGGAGAATATAACTTACGTAAAAAAACATGTAGAAAAAACAATTGAAAAACATTTAAACGAATTAATAAAACAATTCCAAGAAAAAGATATTGATCCAGTAGGTATACGTGAAGAAATTCGTAGTCACTCGAGAAAATGGAGTATGAAACAAATTCAAGAAATGTACCCTAGCGTAGACGTTGCGGTTAATGTGCAAGTTAATATCGTACAATCTGGTATCGGAGAATAGTGAGGTGTTACAATGGCTGAGCAAAATAAAACAATGACTGTTTCCCCTTATTTCACATTTCTTTTATTACACTCTCTTCAAATTGGAGTAGGCGTGTTAGGATACCAACGAGTTATTGCACAATATGCTGGTTATGATGCTTGGATTTCCCTTATTGTTGCGGGTGTCTTAACTCATATCGTACTGTTTTGTATGTTAAAAATGTTAGAAAAAGACAATGATTTGATGACCATTCATACGACATGTTTCGGAAAATGGATTGGAACCTTTTTCTCTATGTGCTTTGCCACATATCTTCTCTTATTTTGCCTTACTGTGCTTCGTACATATATTGAAGTCATTCAAGTTTGGATTTTTCCTACAATTAAGCCATGGAAATTAACATTATTATTTTTACTCGTGACGTATTACGTAATAAAAGGCGGCTTCCGCTCTGTAACAGGAATGTGTTTTTGGGGCGTCATAATACCGATTTTCGTACTATTCTTCTTAGTTTTCCCTATGAAATACGCACATGTCCGTAATATTTTACCTATTTTCACCCATTCACCTGCAGACATTCTATATTCAGCGAAAGCATCTGCATTAGAGTTTCTTGGATTTGAAGCAATCCTTATCTTTTACCCACTTATTAAAAAGGGAAAATCACTACATAAATGGGCACATGGCGGGATTGCTTTCACAACTATTTTATATGTAGTACTAGCAATCGTTTCCCTTATGTACTATAGTCAGGGCCAACTGCATCATACAATTTGGCCTACTTTAACAATGCTAAAAATTATTAAAGTCCCATTCATTCAGCGATTTGAATACATTATTATTTTCTTATGGTTTCTTATTATTTTACCTAATCTTTGTTTAACGATTTGGTCCGCTTGTCGTATTAGTAAATACTCTTTTCACATACCATTTAACATTACATTGCCATTGTTTATCGCGACTATATTTGTTTCATCTTTGTTTTTCACAAACAGGGAAAGCATCAATACATTAAATACCGTACTTTCTCAGGCCGGCTTATATATTGTATACGCTTATATTCCAATCTTATTTCTATTCCATTCACTACGATGGCGCTTCAAAAATCAGTCAAAAAAATCTTCACCCGACACACCATGATATTTGATACAATTTGATTAATACATTTGTAAAGGGGACAAGCGAATGAAAAAGTATGTATTTTCTTTACTTGTAGTACTGAGCTTAATTCTTACTGGATGCGGGAGTACTGGTACAAATGAAAAAAAATCTTCTGAATCAAAAGAAGAGCATGACCATGCATCACATACTCAGCAAGCTGACATTCAAGAAAAGACAAAAGGGGTCGACACACTTCCGGCCTTCCTAGACAAGCTCGATCCACAAATGAAAGACATCTACACTGTCGCTGGACAAAATGCTGAACTACTGGATTGGATTCCTTGTTACTGCGGTTGTGGTGAAAGTGTAGGACATAAAAATAATAAAAATTGCTTTATTCGTGAAATCAAAAAGAATGGTGAAGTTGTTTGGGATTCCCATGCAACAACTTGTGTAAATTGCTTAGAAATCGCAGTTGAATCTGCTTCGATGAAACAAAAAGGAAAATCAACGCTTGAAATTCGTAATTATATTGATAATAAATACAAAGAAGGATATGGGAAACCAACACCTACGCCAATGCCAAAAGCTTAAAAAACGAGGAGACTCCTCGTTTTTTTCTTTTCATTCACTTTTTTTCTTAACAAATTCTTTCAAGTGTATTTCTCCTCGCTTGTCACACACTATATATAACTCCTCAGTAAGGAGGGTACACAGTGCAAACATATAACGACTATGACAAAGCTCTCTATTACACGTATTGCTGTAATTGGGATAAACTACTCGTTTTAATGGTTCAAACGAATGATCAACTATTTTCTAAGCGTATTGAACACTTTTTACACGCTTATCAATACAGCAAAGAATTACCAGAAGTTGACAAACAATTGCAGCTCCTATTTCAATATATTGACCATGCATCCCAGAAGTCACATGTAGAAGAAGTAGTAGAGCAAATTCAAATGTAAAATATAGCGCTATTCTCTCTTAGAGAATGGCGCTTTTTTGAACATTTTTATATCAATAAAAGTTTCCTTTTACAAAACTTTTATTGATAAACATATTTTCTCTTTCTTTTCTGTACTACTTCATACTATAATTTAGTATGTAACTATTATAAGTGAGGTATAAAATATGGGACGAGAAAAAAAGCAAGAGTATGCTTTATTTACTGCATGGGGAGCTTCTTTTATTGCTACGCTAGGTAGCCTATACTTTTCCGAAATCATGAAATTTGAGCCTTGTGTTCTTTGCTGGTATCAACGTATCTTTATGTATCCATTCGTTTTATGGCTCGGCATTGCTGTAGTAAAAAAAGATTATCGCATTGCAAGTTATTCCTTACCAATTGCAAGTATTGGTGCTTGTATTTCTTTATATCATTATGCAATTCAAAAACTTTCAGCACTATCAGCTGCAGGAGCAGCTTGCGGACGCGTACCTTGTACGGGAGAATACATAAACTGGTTCGGCTTTGTGACAATCCCGTTTTTAGCTCTTATCGGCTTTATCACAATCGCTATTTGTAGCTTTATTGTAATTAAAAACAAATAAGGAGATGAAAGAATGAAAAAAATGCTTATATTTGGCGGTATTATTATCGCCTTGTTTGCAGCAATTTTCGCTGTAACACAAATGGAAGAAAAAAATGCTTCAACAAGCCAAAAAATTGATAATGCTACTAGTCAATCAGATGGTCCTGACTACTACACAAACAAAATTTCTCTTTCAGATCTCCAAAAGAATTTAAAAGAGAAAAAAGAACAAACAGTATACTTTTATCAAACATCTTGTGTTCATTGCCAAAAATTATCTCCTATTGTAGTACCGATGGCTAAAGACTTGAATGTTGATATGAAAGTTATGGATATTGAAAAATTAGATGCTCCTTGGGATGAATATAAAATTAAAGGAACTCCAACAATCATTCATTTTAAAGATGGTAAAGAAGTGAGCCGTATTAGCGGTGAACAACCGGAAGACAAATTAAAAGAATGGCTTGAGCAAACGAAGAAATAAAGAGAAAAGGAAACTCCTTCTATACATGAAATGGGCGTAAAATCCCACACTAATGTATGAGGAGGGGGTTTTATGCCAGAAGTGAAATGCTCCGTTTCCAATTGCTCATTTTGGGGACAAGGTAACTTTTGTCAAGCAAGTGCAATCGTTGTTCAACCTGATGCACAAGAAGCAGGTCAAATTGAAAACAGTTCGTATACAAGCGCTACGTTAACAAACGAGACGCTTGAAAGTTCTGTAACAACGAGTGTAGAAACGTGTTGTCATACATTTAAACCGAAATATTAAACGTAAAAGCATACGATTAGTCGTATGCTTTTTTACATTCCTCTCCAAACATCATGCATCATAAAAAAGTACAAAATAACGAGAAGGACCGTCCCGCATAAAGTAATGCGTCGATATACACTCTTCTCCCCTTCCCTCGCTTTAACAAATGCCCAAATAAATCCGACGAACAATATTAAATCAATATATGGAACATAAAAGGAGAAGACGAGTAACGCATATAAATACACGATAAATAAACAAGTCGTGATTAAGAAAATTTTAAATGCAAATTCACTTTTCATAATGTGACCGCCTCCCAATCTGTACTGTATTATATTCAGCAAAACATAATAGTTGCTGTTTCAATTTTTTCATCTCACTATTTGCAGGCACGCGATTGGTATGAAATCAATAAAAACAACTAAAATTCATCACAAATAAGCTACCGCCTATACACGGTAGCTATTATGGAACATTATATTTCCTTTTATATATGTTACTTAAAATCGAATAAGGTAATTGCTCATAACGAATTTTTTCTCCCGTTTCCTCTACAATATACAAATTGTTTCCTATATAATAGGTTCCATCTTTTCGTTTGGAATACACTTTGTATTTTTCATTTGGCAATACCGTTTTTACTTTCGTCAATTGTCCATTTGGTTCTTGCCAATATATATTTACACGATCTACTAACGTAAGCATTCCAATTTGTTCTTCTTCTACTTTACGACCATTCCAACTCACAACACGGTAACCAAGCTTATACGCTTCATATTCGGGATTCGTATGAAAACGAGAAATAATTACTTTCGTCTTTAATTGTACCCGGTCGTATAACCATTGTATGTCCCGATCGTGCATGCGAATACAACCATTCGACTCCCGACTTCCAATCGTCCATTCCCGATTTGTTCCATGAATCGCATATTCTTTTTTATCTAGACCTAACCACCTCGTACCGAGAGGGTTATTCGGAGCACCCCCAGCTATTTTTTTACGATGGTATTCTTTATTTTTATATTTAGTTATAATACAAAAATCCCCTTCAGGCGTCGGGGTGCTATCTCTTCCTGTCGTTATCGGAAATGTTCTAGTATAGTTTCCCTCTTCAAAAAAAGACAGCTGATTCGTCGTAAGGTTAACTAATATTAAATGATCTGTATTAGCAAAAACGCTAGCTGGCAGGCAGAAAAATAGGATTACAATAAACCATACTTTCTTCATCTAAATCCTCCCTAGCACAAACATCATAATAAAGTGAAACTTTATTCGGTGGGGGTTTTGTCCATCCCCCACTAAGTATTAGCCTTCACCAATCGGGCATTTACGGGCAGTTATCTCCCACCTAACTTCCTTGCATTCGCCGAAGTTTGAGGTAGGAGTCTTACTGCCTGCAAATAGCGGGCTAAATACAATTAGCTTTACTTTGCTCTTATAAATGAAAACTATCCATTCACAATTACTCCACCATTTACATGCATCATTTGCCCTGTCACATATGCCGAATCACTAGACGCCAAATATACATATGCAGGCGCTAATTCATACGGCTGACCAGGCCTTTGCATAGGAACATTGCTCCCAAACTGTGATACTTTTTTCTCATCAAAACTGGATGGAATAAGCGGTGTCCAAATTGGACCTGGTGCAACACCATTTACACGAATTCCTTTTTGTACTAGCGACTGAGATAGCGATCTTGTAAAAGCGACAATTGCTCCTTTCGTTGCAGAATAATCGATTAACGTTTCATTTCCTTCATACGCAACGATAGATGCCGTGTTTATAATTACATCCCCTTGCTTTAAATGAGAAAGTGCTGCTTTTGTAACATGAAAATAAGAAAAAATATTAATACGGAACGTTTTTTCTAACTGTTCTGCTGTAATATACTCTAGTCCTTGCTGCGGATATTGCTGTGCGACGTTATTCACAAGAACATTTAAACTCCCCAGCTGCCGGACGGTCTCTTCCACAATATCTTTACAATGTTTTTCATTACTTAAATCCCCCGGCAGTAATACACAATTCACGCCTTCTTTTTCAACAAGTTGTTTCGTCTCATTTGCATCTTCGTCCTCATCTAAATAAGCAATCGCAATATTTGCTCCCTCTTTTGCAAAAGCGATGGACACAGCTCGTCCAATCCCGCTATCTCCCCCTGTAATTAATACATTCTTTCCTTTTAACTTTTCGCTTCCTTTATAATTAGGATCTTCAAACTTTGGACGAGGATTCATTAACGATTCAATACCAGGCTGTTTATTTTGATGTTGCGCTGGCATCGTTAAAAAGTTTTTTTGCTGTGGCATAACTTCCTTCAACTCCTTTCCCCTTATAATGTACACAATATTAAAAACTACTTACACATTAAAAAACCGCAATTCACGCTCATTTTCACGGTTAATATTCGAATTTACGACATAAAATATGAATTGTTCTAAAGTTTTTATGCAAAACTATTGCAAAATAGTTAAAAAGCGAATATTATATATAACTGTTGTGAAAATTATTCGTAAAAAGAAAGGATGTTTATATGTTTAACCTTTCAAAACATAAAACTTCTATTAAAACTGAAATTATGGCAGGTATTATTACCTTTTTAACAATGGCATATATCATTGTCGTAAACCCTGTCATCCTTGGGGATGCAGGCGTTCCATTTGAACAAGCATTTACAGCGACAATCATTGCAGCTGTTGTCGGAACATTATTTATGGCAATCTTTACAAACTTACCAATCGCAATTGCACCGGGTATGGGATTAAATGCTTACTTCTCTTATTCTGTTGTAAAAGCTCATGAAGGCATGACTTTCGCGATTGCATTCTCTGCTGTATTCGTAGCAGGTATGATTTTGATTTTGTTATCATTCACATCTTTCCGTACGAAATTAATGGAAGTAATTCCTGAAAACTTAAAACATGCACTGACTGCTGGTATCGGTCTTTTTATTGCTTTTATCGGTTTGCGCTTAACAGGAATTGTTACAAAAAATGATGCAAACTTAGTTGGGCTTGGCGATCTTCACTCTCCTCCAGTTCTACTAGCATTAGCTGGCCTTGGAATTACAATTATCCTTATGTCTTTAAATATAAACGGGGCACTATTTATCGGAATGTTATTAACTGGTATTATCGCTTACTTCACAGGTCAATTAACATTCTCAAACGGCGTTACATCAATCCCTGGATTACCAGAAGGAATTATCGTTTCAAATCCAATTACTGCTGTATCTGATGTAATTAACTACGGATTATACGGCGTTGTGTTCTCATTCTTCCTTGTTACACTATTTGATACAACCGGAACATTACTTGGTGTAGCACAACAAGGTGGATTTATGAAAGACGGAAAGCTTCCCAAAGCAGGACGAGCGCTTCTATCTGACTCATTCTCAGCAACAATTGGAGCTATGTTCGGAACAACACCATCAACAGCTTACATTGAATCATCTGCTGGTGTCGCAGCTGGTGGTCGTACTGGTTTAACAACTGTTACAGTAGCTGTTCTATTTGCATTAGCAGCATTCTTCGGACCGTTAGTGAGCGCTGTTTCTGGCGTTTCAGCTATTACAGCACCATCATTAATTATCGTTGGTAGTCTTATGATGGGTTCAGTTCGATATATCGATTGGGATACGTTCGATGAAGCATTCCCAGCATTTTTAGTAATCTTAAGCATGCCACTTACATCAAGTATCTCAACAGGTATCGCACTTGGATTTATTTCATATCCACTTATGAAAGTGGCAAAAGGACAATTCCGTGCTGTTCACCCGCTTGTGTATTTATTCGGAATCTTGTTCGCTTATCAATTAGTTTTCTTACCACATTAAAATCCCTCATAAAGAGGGATTTTTTCATAAATAAAAAAGCCCCCTCCAAATATAAAGGGAGCTCACAATTTCTAATACCTCTCATCTACCTGTAATTCTTTACTACACTTTTGAATGAAAACCGATGAAATAACCATCATCATTCCTACACTAAACCCAATAAGCTGATCTAGTAGCATTTCATCATAAATCAACCAGCGCAGCAGAAATGCACCGCCAAAAATAAGCATTGCAGTAAATCCAGTATGTCTAAGCCCTTTATATACATTTTCCATATGTATCACCTCTCCACATACTTTTATCCATATTATACCATGTTACTTATTGTATATTTCCATCAAGCAAACTTATTGTCCTCTCACAATATTCAGCTACCTTTTGATCGTGTGTTACAACTAGTACCGTTTTTCCTTGTTTATTAATTTCTTTTAAAATGCTCATAATTTTGTCCCCGTTTTCTTGATCGAGAGCACCAGTCGGTTCATCAGCAAGTATAATTTTTGTATCTTGTGCTAAAGCCCTTGCTATTGCTGTTCTTTGCTGTTCTCCACCTGATAACTCGTAAGGATATTTGTTAATATGCCTCTCAAGCCCTACCATTTCCAGCATTTCTTTTGATATTTGTATACGTTTCTTATGAGAAATTCTTCTATATATAAGTGGAAGCATTACATTTTCAATAACTGTATAATCATCTAGTAGCGAAAAGTTCTGAAACACAAATCCAACTTCCTTATTTCTATACTTATGATAGTTTGACTTTAATGTACTCGTATCCATGCCATCTAAAAAATACTTTCCAGTAGAGGGGCTATCAATTAAGCCAATAATGTTAAGTAAGGTTGATTTCCCTGAACCAGATGGTCCCATAATGGCTATCATTTCGCCTTTTTCTATTGTAAGATTAATATCTTTTAAAGCACTAAAATTACTCTTTCCGTATCCCTTAGCCACATTTACGAGCTGAATCATCTATAACACCTCTTTCATATATGTATTTTTTATTTTTAGTACATTGAAGTAAATGATTGCATATATAATGAGGATCATTACAATTGATAGAGCACCTATAACAATCAATGATTCTATAGAGACTTGTAACGTTCCAAAGAAAGATACTGTACTATTTTCTAGCCCTTTCTGAATTTCAATTACTCCGCTATTCTCCCATTGAAAATACATAATTCCTATACATATAGATAAAATGAATAACAACATATACTCAATAACAAACGTAAGACATAGTTGAAAAGTACTTGCTCCTAATGCTGATTTAATAGAAATATTTTTACGCTCCATATAAAGCGCTGCCATTGATGTTAATAAAATAGATATAAATGAAAAAAATAAAACTGTACCGCTTAATAATAAGGGGTATGACATATTATCAATGCCTTGCTTTTCATTTTCTAACAATTTATTCGGATTTGTAATATAATACGAATACCCCTTGCCTTCTGTTACCTTTAATACTTTCTTTTGAAATTCATTTATATCCACTTTTCCATTTGTTTCTATAATCAGCCCATTGTATAAAAGTTCTACACTATAAAATTCTATTTCTTCTGTTCCAATTGGTAAAATAGCCATGTCATCTAATAATGTAATACGATTATCCGATATTTCACCGCTTCGAGGATATGTAAATGGTGAATTTTTTTCTAAAAAACCGATTACTTTTAGCTTCATTTTTCCAGATGGTATGACATCACCAATAGATACCTTTTCTTTATAATTAGCACCTAATATCACAGGTCTAATATCAAATACTGATTTATGAAATTCCGATTCCTCAAAATATCTTCCTTGTGAAAGTCGTATATGAAAGTATTTATTAATATCTTTATCAATAATAAGAGTCTTTATCGTTCCATTTTCTTTTTTTAAGCTAAGTGAATAGTTACGGAACAAATAATTTGTTGTATTTGTTATTGATATCGTATTAGATAACGCTTGAATGAAATGTTGATAATCACTTTTCGCTTTTTCTTCGCTAAACAACGTTATATCTTGCGTCGCATAAAGTTCATAGAAATTTTTATGAGTCGATAAATTATTTGCTACTGTCATCATTTTTCGATATCCCGAAAGATTACTAATAAATTCTATTGCTGAAGAAAATGCAATAATTAAAGAAATTACTATAATCAAACTTGGTAACAACCGTTTTTTCACAGACCGTATAGAATCAAATATAAAAAACATGACGACCTCCTACGTTCTTAAATGTTTTCCGGGATATATATTTATAATGTGCTTGATTGGAATTATAGTAACAAACATTGTAAGAAAAATTATAAAAACAACATTACATATCAATACATATAGTGTTAATGGTTTTAATAAGTATGTCTGAAAATACGTATGAATTGTTCCAGAAAATATTTCTAACGTAAGAAAAACCAACAACATCGCTGCTAGAGAAATAAACAAAATTTGAATATATAGTTCGCAGTAAATAGACATATTAGAAGCACCTACTGCTTTTTTTAATGCAATCTCTCTTTCTTTTTTATAAATCCAAAATAAAACCGCAGAAATGCCAGAAGCAATTGCAACAAGAATGAATTTATAATAATACTTATTTGCTGGATCTATATATGTTACATTTAGTTCCTGAAGATCTCTTTCATTCAGTATTTGAACCTCACCCGAAATTACTTCTTTGCTCTTATTCATAAAAGTTTTTATTTCGTTATGGATAGATGATGTAGGGTTAACAACTGTTAATTGTAATTGTTTACTCGCGATAATACCTTTTTTAGATATAGTAGGTAAGTTTTGAAGTGGAACGTATATGCCTGCTACGCCGACGTCACTGTCTTTTCTCGATATAGTTCCTATTTTTTTATATGTATCATCAAATTCATATAATTCCTCTACATTCGTTTGATCACCAACAACCATATCATTTACATTTTCACGATGAAAATATTGCCCTTCAGAAATATATGGCGTCCAATAATACTCATCTTTTAAGTTCACAGCTATGATCTTTGTTGCCCCTGAACTATTTAATGCTTTTAAATGCTCTACGTAAATATCACTTTTCACAAAAGTATCTTGTATGAAAGGAATTATCGCTTCCAATTCAGTTGCATTCGCTATCGGAACAGTTAAAATTTGATTTTTTTCTGGGAAACCGATTTGAAAAGCAGATATAAAATTTCGTTTAGACTCTGTTAAAAGCGCGGCAACTGATATAGAAAGAAAAGAAATAAAAAATGCCATAAGAAGAATTACTGAAAATAGTTTGTTGCTTTTTATATTTTTAAAAGCTAAATACATGTCTCTGCTCCTTTTAGATAAGAAGGAGACGATGAACATCCCCTTCTCCTTATCCAAATATTTATAAAGACAACTATTTAATATTTTTTATTACTGTAATCGTAAGTTCCTATTACTATTAAAGGTACCTTTGTAATCGTAAGTTTCCATTACTATCAAAATTACCTTTGCGAATCTGTTCTTGATAGTCATTATCCTCATTAGCATAATGCTCAGAGTATAGTCCTTTTGCACCAAAGGCGTTATATGCACCATTACTCACAGTAGCATTTAATGCTCTTCCAGATTCATGGGAGCCTAATTTATCCGAAGCGCTTTCAATATATGAATTATTTCCATTTGAATTAATAAAAGAAATTGCTACTGAACAGCGAGATGCATTTTGATTCGTAGTCGTTTGAGCTCTGTAAGATAGTAGATTACCGCTTTTGTGACCACTTAAAGTTGGATAGAATGCACTTGTTGAGATTGATGTTGCTAATAATACTAAAGTCGTAATTGAAAAAACCTTTCCTTTCATTAACAATCACCTCATAAATTAAATAGTTTAGTAGCGCTACATCGTCATAATACCCTTCAAGCCAATTTTTCTCAATAATAAACCCATATGTTTTACAAACTCTTTAAACACTTAAACATTAATACATTTTTAAAAAGTAACGTATAAGTAGCAATACAAAAAAGGCTGCAGAGAACTCCTTCTCCACAGCCTAATTATTATTTTTGCAAAAACGACTGTAAATCTGCAAACTGTCTCTTTGCATCTTCATAGCCTTGCTCATATAAACTTTGTAGTTTTGCCGAATCTTTTTCCATACGATCTACTTGAAGCGGCACTTCCGGGCGAATAACAAATAAATTACCCGCTTGCTCTTCTTTTTCAATGTAGTGAAGTGTTTCATTATACACTTCATAACGAGTTAGCATCGTATTAACAAGGTTTGGATACTTTTTATAAGCCTTCGCTGCAACCCAGCCAAATTTTGATTTTTTCTTTGCGTAACCATGATTTCTCGTCAAAATAACGACTGATTTTTCAAATCCATCTTCCTGTGCTTTACGAACTGGAATCGGATCAGAAATCCCGCCATCTAACAACTGCTTACCTCGGTAATTTACTACTGGTGCAATGAAAGGTAATGAACTAGATGCTTGTAATAAATTTAGCGCATCATCATTCGTTCCCTCTTTTTCAAAATAAACAGACTGTCCTGTTTCACAATCCGTTGTTCCTACAAGGAAACGCTCAGGACTATTAAAGTATGTTTCAAAGTCAAATGGCACATGCTTTTCTGGAATTTCATGAAAAATGAAATCCATATCAAATAGTTGACGTTTTTTCCACAAGTTTTTATACGATAAATATTGTGGATGTGATGCATAATCAATATTTACTGTTTTATTTCTATTTCTTTGTCTGGAAAGATACGACGCTGCATGACAAGCACCAGCTGATACACCGATTACATATGGAAAATATAAATCTTGTTCCATAAAATATTCTAGTATCCCGCCCGTATATACACCACGCATACCGCCGCCTTCTAATACTAATCCCGTATTTTCAAGCATGTTACTCTCTCCTCTATATATATTGACTCTTTAATTATTCACTATGTTAAGTATCTTTTTCTATTATATATGAGTTCTTTCAGAAATTATATTCAAAAGGCTTGAGAAGAAGGTATTTTTTCTTCCAATTATATTTCCAAATGATCGGAGACATCCTTTATAAACCTTTGAATAAAATCTTGCTCTTCTTTCGTATATCCATCTAAAAGTAACAGCCACTTTTCTTCCGCTTGTTTATGCAACTTTTCATGGGCTTTATATATTTCATTTCCTATTTCCGTTAAGCGGAAAAAAATTTCTTTTTGATTATCTAACATTTGCATCTTCTCAACGAATTGCTTTTGAAACAACTTTGTACAAATTTTAGAGATTGCGCCCTTCGTCATTCCCATTTCTGTCGTAATTGCCGTTACATTCATCAGACCATTTTTCCCGATACACTCGATCACATGTAACTCAGATAAAGACATACCACTTACACCTGTCTCACGAAGAAACTTCTCATTTTGTCCTTTCAAATGTTCTTCTTTTTTATGCAAAAGTGTACGAATGTCCGAAAGTATTTCCATTTGTTTCGTTGCATAATCCAATCCGTTCGCCCCCTAAATTTCCAAAGAAACAATTTAACTATATACCATTTTAAAATCATTTTTTCATATTTACAAGTGAGAAAAACATGTTAAAATAAATTTAGTTTCCCAGGAAACTAAATCACAAGGAGGTTAACATGATGAAAAAATCCAAACTAAATTTCATTTTATATGTTGTCTGTATTAGTGCCTTACTCGGTTCCTTCGCTCAAAATATTTACACACCTATCTTGCCTATGATTCAAGGTTCTTTTCACACTTCTCTTTACCTTATAAATTTAACCGTTTCACTTTTCACATTCGTTCTTGCGATTATGCAACTTATTTACGGACCTTTAATTGATATAAGAGGGAGAAAATCTATTTTGATTCCTAGTTTAATTATTAGTACAATCGGCTCAATTGGTTGTGCCTTTTCATCAAACATTTATTTATTTCTATTCTTTAGAGCCATTCAAGCTGTAGGAATTGCAGCTATACCCATCGTTGCCGCAACAATTATCGGTGATTTGTTTGAGGGAAAAGAACGAGGTGAAGCGATGAGTCTATATCAAATGTTGCTTGCTCTCGCACCCGCAATTGGCCCTCTCATTGGTGGTTATCTCGGCAGTATAAATGGCCACTTATCTGTCTTTCTCTTTTTATCTACAATTGGCATCATCTTATTAATCATAAACATTTCACTACTCCCGGAAACAAAGCCAAATGTAATTAAGCAAGCTAAAGCACAAAAGAATTACTGGCTTATCTTAAAAAATACAACTGGATTTTCTATTACTCTTATTGGCTTCATTCAATTTTGTATTTACTTTTGCTTCCTCGTTTTTTTACCGAGTATTTTAACAAATTCATTTCACCTAACTGCAAGTGAAATTGGTCTTCTGTTTGTACCGATGTCCCTTTCTATTATGTTAGGAAGTTATTGCTACAAGTTTTTGCAAAAACGCCTCACAACAAAGCAAGCTTTATTCCTTACTAGTTTCTTCAATATTATATGTGTCACTTTATTCTCTTTCACATATAGCATCAACATCCCATTCATCATTATCGTTACATCTTTATACGGTTTTAGTATGGGACTTTCTATGCCAACGCACACTACTTTATTAACGGAAGAATTCGTACAAGAACGCGCAACAGCTATCGGTATGTACAACTTCATTCGCTATCTCGGTATGGGCACAGGGCCACTTGTAGGTGGATTTCTTTTATTTAATCAAAATTACTTTTGGATTTTCTTCCTGGGAGCAATTATGTTTCTACTTGTAATCTTATATGCGATGAAAACGCTACGCTTCCCTACTACCCAAAAAGCAAAATAGAGCCCCCAAAAGGTCGGCTCTATTTTAAGCTCTTTGATCAGCAACAATATGAATATCAATATACTTCGTTTGTCTCATAATTTCATTTACAATAGAGCCTTTTCGTATTTCTTCCCACCGTGTTCTCGCCGATTGTCCGAGTAAAACTTGTGTCACCTGTAGTCTTTTCGCAACTTCAATAATAACATCAGCTGGCTTTCTTCCTTTCGCTTCTTCTAATACAAAGCTCGCATCAAATTGATTCGTTAGCGATTTCCACTCTTCAATTGTTTGCTTTTTCCCCACTGAAAGGGAATCTATATTTTCCCTTTCTACGTTTAAGACATACAATTCAGCGTTTAACCGATCAGCCATGCGCCATCCCCGTCTTATCAATTTTTCCGCTGTCGAACTATATTGCACACAAACGAGAATTTTTTCCTTTACACCAATCGGTTCTATAACGGTTTGACTAATTTTCTCATCCATATCATCTGCAACTTCGCGAAGCGATAATTCTCTGAGTGCTCCTAAATTATTAAGCGTAAAGAAATTTTGTAAGCTTTGCTCTATTTTTTCTTCCTTATATATCTTTCCATCTATTAATCTCTTCCTTAATACCTCAGGTGTTGCATCAACGAGTTGAATTTCATTTGCTTTTTGCAAAATAAAATCTGGAATACGCTCTCTTACTTTTACATTCGTAATTTGAGCTACAATGTCATGAACACTCTCTAAATGTTGAATATTAAATGCTGATAATACCGATATGCCAGCCTCTAGCAATTCTTGAACATCCATATAACGTTTCTTATTTTTGGATCCAGGAATGTTACTATGCGCAAGTTCATCCACTACAACTACTTGCGGTGCACGCTTTATAATTCCTTCCACATCAAGCTCATAAAATCCCTTTCCTTTATAATCTATTTCTTTTAAAGGGACTTTTTCTAAATCAGCAATCGCTTCTTCTGTCTCTTCCCTCCCATGTGTTTCAATTAAACCAATTACAATATCAATACCATCCTTTTTCATTTCTCTAGCATCATAGAGCATCTTATAACTTTTCCCTACTCCTGGTGCAGCCCCTACGTATAGCTTTAACTTCCCGCGATTTTGCTGACGAATATATTCTAAATACTCTTCTGGCGTTCGCCTTTGAAACGTCGGTTTATAGTCATCCGCATACAAAATACTCACACCCTTTCTTTCGAAACAACACTACCTCAATCCTTTAGATTGAGGTAGCGTTGTTTCTATTTCATTAGTTTCTGTAATTCTAAATTTAACTTTAAGACGTTCACTCGATCTTCTCCAAATAAACCGAGTGCAGCGCCTTCCGTTTGATCCTTAATCAATTGATCAAGCTTTTCTTTCGGAATATTCGTTAATTTCGAGATGCGATCTACCTGTACGGAAGCCGCCTTCGGACTAATGTCAGGATCAAGCCCTGAACCTGAATTCGTCACTAAATCTATCGGTACTTCTGTAACTGGAACAGTTGGATTTTTTTCCTTCCAATCTGTAATACTTTTCTCTACTCGTTTCTCTAAATCTGGATTAGACGGTGCATAGTTATTTGAACCAGATGCTTCTGCTTTATATTCTATACTAGAGACACGTCCATGAAAATAACGTGGGTCTGTGAAATTCTGACCGATTAATTTCGAACCAATTACTTCATCTTTATCATTATATATAAGACTTCCATCCGCATTATCCTTCATTACCGCTTGCGCAATACCAGTTACAATAAGCGGGTATACAAGTCCACACAAGACTAAGAACGTAAAAGTAATACGAATAATTGGTGAAAGTATACTTTGTTTTTTCGCCATCTTTTTTCCCCTCTTCCTTATATGAACACGCCGACAATCATATCAATTACTTTAATTCCAATGAACGGAACGATAACTCCGCCAAGCCCGTAAATGAGTAAGTTTCGGCTAAGCAATGCATTCGAACTCATCGGTTTATATGCAATACCTTTCATCGCTAGCGGAATTAGTAATGGAATAATAACCGCATTAAATATTAATGCTGATAAGATTGCTGAAAGTGGTGATGTTAATTTCATAATGTTTAATGCTTCCATTTGCGGAATCGCAAGTGTAAACATTGCTGGAATGATTGCAAAATATTTTGCAATATCATTCGCAATACTAAACGTCGTTAACGCACCACGTGTCATTAACAATTGCTTACCGATTCCTACAACCTCAATAATTTTCGTTGGGTTCGAATCTAAATCGATCATATTGGCCGCTTCTTTCGCAGCTGTGGTACCACTATTCATCGCCAATCCAACATCAGCTTGCGCTAACGCCGGGGCATCATTTGTACCATCACCTGTCATTGCTACAAGTTTCCCTTTATCTTGCTCTGCTTTAATAACCGCAATTTTATCTTCTGGTTTACACTCAGCAACGAATTCATCTACCCCTGCTTCTTTCGCAATTGTTGCTGCTGTTAATGGGTTATCACCTGTACACATAACCGTTTTAATTCCCATTTGGCGCAATTGTTCAAAACGTTCACGCATACCAGGTTTTACTGTATCCTTTAAATAAATCAAACCGTAAATACGATCATCTACTGCAACTACAAGCGGTGTCCCGCCCTCTTTTGAAATTAAATCTGCTTTTTGATTCACATCTTTCGGAATTGTTCCACCTTGCGATTGAACCCATTCAATAACGGCACCGACAGCACCTTTTCTCACTTTCGTTCCGTCCTGTAAATCAACACCACTCATTCTCGTTTCTGCTTTAAATAGAACAAATTCACCTTGTTCTGCAAGTTCTCTATTATATGATATAGATTTCGTTTGTACATATTCTATAACTGATCGACCTTCTGGCGTTTCGTCTAAAACTGAGCTAATTGCAGCCCATTTTCCTACTTGCTCAATCGTTTCATTTCCTACAGGTAGCAGTGTATGTGCCATCCGGTTCCCGAAAGTAATCGTACCTGTTTTATCTAAAATAATTGTATTAATATCACCCGCAGCTTCTACTGCTTTCCCTGACATTGCTAGCACATTAAATTTCGTCACACGGTCCATCCCAGCAATACCAATCGCTGATAATAACCCACCAATTGTCGTTGGAATTAAACAAACTAACAACGCTACAAGTACAGCTGTATCAATTTGAAACCCTAAATAATTTGTGAAAATCGGCAACGTCACAACAACGATTAAGAAAATAAGAGTTAAACTCGTTAATACTGTATTTAAAGCAATCTCATTCGGCGTTTTTTGGCGAGCAGCTCCTTCTACTAAAGAAATCATTTTATCAATAAATGATTCACCAGGATTGCTCGTAATTACAATTGTAATCTCATCACTTACGACCATCGTCCCGCCTGTTACTGAACAAAAATCACCGCCCGCCTCTTTTATTACAGGAGCTGATTCTCCTGTAATTGCAGATTCATCTACAGACGCTAATCCTTTAATTACTTCACCATCATTCGGAATCATTTCTCCTTGTTTTACAATAACAACGTCACCTTTTCTCAGATCAGTTGCTGAAACTTGAACAATATCTCCATTTTCTTTTACAACATTTGCAAACACATCTTTCTTCGATTGTTTTAAAGAATCTGCTTGTGCTTTACCACGACCTTCAGCTAACGCTTCTGCAAAGTTAGCAAATAAAACTGTAAATAATAGAATGAGAGAAACTGTTATATTAAACCATCCTGGTACACTATTAGAACTACTTGGAAGAAAGGATAAACTGAACGTAATTATAAAGCCAATTTCCACAATGAACATAATCGGATTCTTTATCATTACTTTCGGATTCAATTTCGCAAAGGATTGTTTCATCGCATGCGTCACGATATCACGATCCAACGTTTTCGCTTGTCTAACCTCATCTTCTACAGCATGTATTTGTAACTGATTTATTTGTTTTTCTTTTACCACTACCGGTCTCATCATTTACCCTCCATTACTTCAATGTAAGAAATTCTGCAATTGGGCCGAGTACTAACATCGGGAAGAATGTTAACGCACCAACAATTATAATCGTTCCGATAAAGATCCCTCCAAATAAACCATTATCTGTACGGAACGTTCCGACTGTTTCTGGCACTACCGTCTTCTCTTTCAATGAAGCTGCCACAGCTAACATTGTAATTAAGCTGAAATAGCGCCCTAAAAACATAACTAAACCAGTTGTAATATTCCAAAACGGTGTATTATCTGCTAATCCTTCAAATCCTGATCCATTATTCGCAGCTGACGATGTATACTCATATACAACTTGCGTTAAACCGTGGAAACCTGAATGAGAAATTGCATCCGTCCCTAAATTTGTTGAAAGAGCTAATGCTGAAAACCCTAAAATAAGTAATGGATGAAATAATATCGTTACCGCAATTAATTTCATTTCCTTACCTTCAATTTTCTTACCTAAAAACTCTGGTGTCCGTCCAACCATTAACCCAGATATAAAGACTGCAATAATTGCATACATGATAATGTTGACAAAGCCTGCTCCAACACCGCCGTATACTGTATTTAACATCATATTTACGAGTGGTACTAAACCGCCAATCGGTGTTAATGTATCATGCATCGTATTAACGGCCCCTGTTTCAGCAGCTGTCGTTACTGTTGCGTATAGCGAAGAAAATACTGTTCCAAATCGTACTTCTTTTCCTTCTGTACTTCCTTGTACATGTTCGATACCCATTCCATTTAACGCTGGATTCCCATTTAATTCCGCTGTAGTAATCGTTATAAACCCTAGTAAAAACACCATAAATAGTGAAACGAAAAGGATACGTCCTTGTTTTTTATTTCCTACCATTCGTCCGTACGTAAATGGTAGTGCTGTTGGCAATAACATCATAAGCATCATTTGCAAAATATTACTCATTTGTCCTGGATTTTCGAAAGGATGTGTAGAGTTTGCCCCGAAAAATCCACCGCCGTTATTTCCAAGTTCCTTAATAGAAACGAATGATGCAACTGGACCACGCAAAATACTTTGCTTCGCACCATCAATTGTTTGTGCTGTAACCGCTCCATCTAACGTTTGTGGTACACCAAGTGCGACAAAAACTAGCGCCGCAATAAATGCGATAGGAAGAAAAACTCTCGTTAATGCTCTCGTAAAATCAATGAAAAAGTTACCGAGTTCTTTTCCAGCGAGTCCTCTAATAAAAGCCATAACGAGCGCTAACGTCGTTGCTGGTGCCGCAAACATTAAAAATGTAATCCCGATTAATTGTGATAAATAAGATAAACCATTTTCACCGCTATAATGCTGTAAGTTTGTATCAGCCATAAAACTAATCGCTGTATTAAAAGCGAGCGTAGGCTCCATCCCTTCAATATGTGCTGGATTTAGCGGCAGCACACCTTGTAATCTGAAAATGAAATATACGACAACAATCATGAATCCATTGAGTAAAACTAATGATAATGCGTACTGTTTCCACGTTTGATTGTATGCTTTTACACCCGTAATTTTAAAAATAAGTTTTTCAAAAGGCCCGAATACTTTATCTAGCGTTTTGCTACCTTGAAAGGCTTTCTCTAAATAAATCCCCGTTGGCTTTGCTACTAAAATAAACAAGAGCATGGTAATAACGACTGCAACCCAAATCATAATGAATGATTCCCCCTAATTAAAACTTTTCTGGATTTAATAATGCGTACACTAAGTACACCGTAATCGCTGCAACAATAACCGATAAGGCAATCATCATGATTGCTTCCCCTCTTTCACAACTTTATCTGACCAACTTGCAAGACTTGCCATCGATGCGACTAACACAACAAAAATCCCGATCATTACAACATCTAACATAACTACCCCTCACTTTTTGTTAAAATTTACCATCCGATTATCAAAAAAAGAACACTAAGCTCTACTTAGTGTTCGAAACGAACAACACAAAGTAAACCTCCTCTCTAAACGCTTACGAGGTTAGCTGTCGGATTCGGGCCTAAAGAGTAGCCCTACTTTCAAAATTGAAAGATTCACCCCAAGTGACGATGCACAAAATTGGTTCCCCCGCTCCATTTCTGGAACTCAGCGATTTTAGGTTTTTTTTGGAAATTTCATAAATGATTTATGAGAGTAAATATACTCCTCTATATTTAACTTGTAAAGAGGCAAATTACTGAAAATAAGAAAATATTCCATCATTTAAACGTTTACATTACGTGTTATTAATATTCTTTCATCTGTTTTCTTGTCTTTTCTTTCTTTTTCATAAAAATGATCCTTTAAATATGAAATAAAAAGAGCGAATTACATGAAGTGCATAGCTTGTTGCACTCAGTATTCGCTCTTTTTTCATTCAACCTTTATTCTCCTCGTAAAAATGCACGTAAATTTCTTCCCCGAATATAAACTTGCGACAGTTCTGCATGTAGCTGCTCATATTCGATAATATCCGTTTTTAAATATAAAGCATCTTTCGATGGCAATATTATATATGGCCTTGGAAAAATAGGATCGAGCACTACCAATTCTTGAACTCTCTCTACCGATGCCGCCCAACGATTCGCTATATCTCCTAGTAACAACACCTTCATCTTCATTTCCCCCACCCTATTCAAAAAATAAAAAAGAAATATTATCACAGTTCGTAAACACTACAAATTTAGCTCCAATTGTTTCATAGAGCCTGGCTGGATAGCGTTTATTCTTTGTAACAACAGTAATAGGCGCTTGAAAAGAGAAACGAATGCGTTCTGTGAAAAAGCTAACTATCGGAAGCTCATCTCCTAATAAAATTACTTTCTTAATCCGCTCGCAAATACTAGTAAAATCCTGCTCCTTATTACAGCTATAAGTCGAATCAAATCCACAATTCCTAACTTCAGCTGCTATCTCTTCATTTGCTGTAAAAATAATTAACTCATGCTGAAATGCTACTAGCTCTCTTAAACCCTTTATCTTATTTTCTTCTCCAACACAAATAAGCGTTAATTCCATGTACCTCATCCTCCTTAGCATAAAAGAACTCAAACATAGATTGATATTCTCCTATACTAATCAGACCGACGAAGTGATATATCCATCATGGCACCGCCCTCTCTCAAGACGCTTACGAAGTTAGCTGTCGGATTCGGACTTTGAGAGTAGCCCTACTTTCAAAATTGAAAGATTCACCCCTAGTGACAACGCACAAATTGGTTCCTCCGCTCCATAAATTTGGACTCAGCATATTACAAAAATGTATTCTGGCTGATATATTACTCCTGTGTTTGGAAAAAGTAAACAGAAAAAAGCCAGTTGTAAAACTGGCTTTTCCATTCTTTATGCTTATGCTTTATTCAATTTGTACGCAAAATGATTCGTCGGCCCATGACCACTACCAATATTCAATGGCTCTTCAATCGCTATACTAATAAATCGTTTTGCTTCTTGAACTGCCTCTTCAATCGAGTACCCTTTCGCAATTCCTGCTGTAACTGCAGATGCAAATGTACAGCCGCTTCCGTGTGTTTGCTTCGAAGGAATTCGTTCACTTCTAAATTCAATAAACTCCTCTCCATCAAAGAGTAAATCAATTACTTCATTACCTTGATATTCTGCATGTCCGCCCTTCATAAGCACATATTTAGCACCTAATTCGTGCAATACTTTCGCAGCTTCTTTACTATCTTCTATATTTTGAATCTCCATCCCAGTTAACACTTCTGCTTCCGGAACATTCGGTGTTACAACAGTTGCTAGTGGCAATAAATATTCTTTTAATGCTTGTACTGCTTCTTGTTGTAATAATGATGCACCGCCTTTTGCAATCATAACAGGATCTAGTACAATATTATTCCAGCCAAATTTCTTAATATGTTCTGCAACGATTTGAATAATTTCACTACTAAATAGCATCCCTAGTTTCACCGCATCTGGTGTTAAATCCGTACCAATTGAATTCAGCTGTTCCGTAATTCCTTCTAAAGAAACAGGATATACCCCTTGAACGCCAAGCGTATTTTGAGCAGTAATTGCTGTAATAGCCGTCATTCCATACACACCAAGCTCTTGGAATGTTTTTAAATCTGCTTGAATTCCAGCGCCGCCTCCGCTATCAGATCCTGCAATCGTTAAAGCTTTATTCACTTTCATCCCACTCATCCTTTTCTATCCAAAATAGCGATGATAAATTGTTTTCGCTTCACTTATATCTTTCGTTCCATGCACAAGTACACGACCATCTTTGAAAGCAACTAATCTCTTTTCTTCAACAGAAAATGATAATAAATATGGATTTACATTCAAATCATTCACGCGATTATTCAGCAATTCTTTATATTGCTCAAAATTCATTTCTTCTTTATGAGGTGGTCTAATTTGAACTGTATTTCTCCCGCATAACACTGCTGTTTTTGAAGTGTTTTCTTTATTTAAATACGGATATAATGCTTGCTCACCACATGATAGACAATTATGTTTACGAAGCTTTTGCACATTCATACATGAATACTCATTTTTCCATACATCAAATGATACAAGCCCCTCTCGAAGCGATTCATAATCTTCTACTAACAGTTTAAGTGTTTCCGTTACTTGATGAGAAACGACAAGAGATACAGCAGGTGATATAATCCCCGCTGTATCACATGTCGCTCCGCCAAGCGGAATCGATTGTAATAAACAAGATAAACATGGCGTTTTGCCTGGAATAATAGTATAAGAAAGACCGTAACTTCCTACACATGCCCCGTAAACCCATGGAATAGAATATTTTTGCGATATATCATTCACAATGAAACGCGTTTCGAAATTATCAGTCGCATCAATAATTACATCAACATTTGTAACGAGTTCTTCTAACTCTTCAGCCGTTACATCTTGAACGAGAGCTTCTACTCTTACTTCACTATTAATCTCTTCTAGACGTTTTTTTGCCGCCACAGCCTTCGGAAGGTTATTCTCTACATCACTCTCTGCATACAATTGCTGTCTTTGTAAATTACTCCAATCCACATAATCGCGGTCAACAATTGTCACCTTACCAACGCCAGCTCTTACAAACATCTCTGCATTTGCACTACCTAATGCACCTGCACCGATAATAAGTACATGCTTTTCTCTTATCTTTTGTTGTCCTTCTCCCCCAATTGGAGAAAATAGTTCTTGGCGAGAATATCGATTATTCAACTACGCTCATTCCTTCTAAAGGACTACTTGCCGTTGCACAACGTTTACGTGCAATACGGCCTGCTTCAAAGCCTATCCGCCCTGCCTCAATACCTAATTTCATTGCGTATGCCATTTTAATAGGATCTTTTGCCCCCGACACAGCCGTATTTAATAAAACACCATCTGCTCCTAATTCCATCGCAAATGCCGCATCAGCTGGGCTACCAATACCAGCATCCACGATAACTGGTACTGTCGCTTGTTCAATAATGAAACTTAAATTTAATGGATTTACAATACCAAGTCCTGAACCAATCGGTGATGCACCTGGCATAATGGCATGCACGCCAAGTTCTTGTAATTTACGCGCTAATACAACATCATCAGATGTGTACGGTAGAACGATAAATCCTTCTTCAAGTAACATTTCAGATGCTTTTAACGTTTCTACCGGATCAGGTAATAACGTTCTATCATCACCAATAACTTCTACTTTTATCATGTCACAAAGTCCAGAAGCTTTTGCTAATTTCGCAATTCGAACAGCTTCTTCAGCATTTTTTGCTCCTGCTGTATTTGGTAATAACGTATATTTTTTCACATCAAGTTTCTCTAATAAATTAGGTTGCTTCGCATCAAATATATCCATGCGACGTACTGCGAACGTTAAAATTTCAGCCTCAGAAACGTCAATTGCTTTTTGCTGTACATCAAAATCAGAGAATTTCCCTGTTCCTAATAAAAGTCTAGAATGAAATGAAAATGGTCCAATGTTTAACATAATCAACCGCCTCCTACGAAAGTTACAATCTCAATTTGGTCTCCATCAAAAACTGATGTATCTTTATGATCATCTTTTTGTAAAATATCTTTATTACGCTCTACTACAACAATTCTGTTATCTAATTCTAAATGTGTAAGTAGCTCAGCTACTGTTTCCACACTCACTGGTACTTCAATTTGATTACCATTAATTTTCAAATTCAAACTTCCATCCCCTTTCTAAACCGATTTAGAAAGCAATGAATCTAGCAGATGATTCTCCTGCTTTCCTTCTATTAAATCAGCCATATACTGACCCGAAACAGGACTTAATAAAATACCATTTCGATAATGTCCAGTACAAGCATATAAACCTTTTATTTCTTCATGCTCTCCCATATAAGGAGCTTCATGATTCGATTGTGGCCTTAATCCTGCCCATGTACTTTCCCACTCTGCTTCTTTTAAAGCAGGCAATATCGTATAAGCACGCTCTAATATGGAAGTAATACTTTCTGGTTGTACAGATTTATTGAACGTATGAGGCTTCATCGTTGCCCCAATCACATAACGGCCACCGCGCTTCGGCGTAATATAAAATCGCTCTTGGAAAATAGGAGCTTTCAAGAGAGGTTTCCTGCTTCTTACTGCAACAACCTCTCCCTTAACAGGATATGTACCCCAATCACTATGGAAATAATGTAGTAATTTCGTACTCCATGACCCTCCAGCGATAACGACTTTTTCACATGTGATTACACCTTCACTCGTAACAATCCCAGTCACTTTATTATTCTCAATACGAATATCAAACACTTCTGTTTGTTCATATATGTCAGCTCCAGAAAATGCCGCGGAATGTGCGAATGCTTTCGTAAGCTCTGGCGCAATAACGTGACCATCTTTCGGATAATATACCGCTCCTATAATTGACTCGGATAGAAACGGCTCTTTTTCCCGTAAATGGTCCCCCGTTAGAAAATAGGAATCTTCACCTGTTTTCTGTTGCCAATCCATAATATGAAGAATTCTTTCCTTCTCATCTTCATTTTGGGCAATGCGATAAATGCCTTTTTCCTCATACCCAATATCGATGCCTGTCTTTTCACGTAAAACTTCTGCAAGTTGTGGAAATATAGCACGGCTTTCTCTAGCAAGCTCAAACAGCGGATCATATTCATCCCATTCTGCCTGCACACCGAGCAAACCAGCAGCTGCTTTCGAAGCTTCAGATGCGATTCTTTGTTTCTCTATAATCGCTACTTTATGCCCTCTTTCTGCTAGAAAGTGTGCAACTGAGCTACCAATTACACCTCCGCCAATAATCGCTACATCATACTTCTTACACATGTTTTTCCGCCCACTTTCTTATTGATTCCTTATAAGATTTTGCTCTGCTATACGGGTTACTACTACTTACAATTCCAGACATAACAGCAATTCCACTTACTTCACTTGCAAGAACATCCATTGTATTTTCAGGAGTAATTCCTCCAATAGCTATAATCGGTATCGATAAGCTCTTTGCAATGTCCGAAATTTCCTCTAACCCTCTCGCCGGCACACCTTTTTTGCACTCTGTTGGGAATACATGACCATAAACGAGCGAATCAGCCCCATTCTTAAAAGCCTCTATCGCTTCTTCTAAAGAATGTACGGAATAACCAACATGCAAATACGAAAACTTTTCTTTCACTGACCTTACATCTGTACTTCGATACCCTAGCTGTACACGCGGGACATTTAATAAAACAGCAATATCAATTCGGTCATTTATAACAAGTTTAGATGCCGGAAAGCCTTTTTTTAAAAGGCTTTCCACCCCTTCATATAATTCCTTCGTACTTTTCTCACGCTCACGAATATGCAAATAATCAATCTCACTCTCAATTTGCATCGCTACATTCACTAACTCTTCGAACGGCATATGGCCATTTGAGATTACGTGGAGCTCATTTTTCATATTCATTCGCCTACTTTAAAATATTTTCAAATAACTCATCAGCTGGAACACTTTCTTTCGTCATTCCTTTGTCTTTCAGCCATTTATTTTGTTTCTCCCAAGACTCTTTTGAATCTGATAAGAATGGCTCATCTTTCGTTTCCATCTTCTCTAATAAAATTTTCATACTTTCTTTTTCAACTTCTGGCACAAGCGGGAAGTTTTCTTTTTCTTGGTGATTTAATAAAATATTTAATGCTTCATCTGGATTTTTCTTCATAAACTCATAACCTTTTTTCGTACCACGTAAGAAAGCTTGCAATGCTTCTTTATCTTTTTTCAACGTTTTGTCACCTGTTACAAACACAAGCTCATGATAATTCGGTACGCCGTAATCAGCCGGATTAAAGTACGCTGGTTCATGGCCTTCATGACGCATAACAGGTACTTCATGGTTAATGTATGCCCCTGTTACAGCATCTACTTTTTTCGTAATTAACGCTGGCACTAAATCAAAGCCTACATCAACTACTTTCACTGTATCTGGATTACCACCAGCTTCTTTTACCATCGTTTTTAAATACATCTCACTTAAAGGTGTTCCAGAATATCCAACTGTTTTTCCTTCTAAATCTTTCGGTGATTGAATGCCTGCTGATTTCAGCGATACGACATGATTTAACGGTGAACGCACGACAGCTCCAATTGATTTCACTGGAATTTGTTCATTTGCTCTAGCCATAACAACATCTGGCTGATAATACAAGCCAACTGTCACTTTTCCTGCTGCAGCTAACGTTAATGGATCAGTCGGATTAGAGGGGAATTTAATATTTACCTTTACTCCTTCTTCTTTAAAGTAGCCTTTTTCAATGGCTGCATAAATAAAGCTATGCACCGCATTTGGATACCAATCAAGCATGACCGTTATTTCTTTCTCTTTTTTACTCTTATCTGATGCTGAATCACTCGAGCACCCTGCAATCATTGCAACTAATAATGTAAACACAAAGATGCGTTTTAATAATTTCATGAATATTTCCTCCAACTAATGAATTTCTTTTCTAATATAGAAATGAGTATGACGAAAAAAATAGCTAACAATGATAGCAATACAATTGGTGCAAATACACCAGCTCCGTCTAACTGCGTCATCATTCTTTTACTGAAATATCCAAGCCCAGCTTGTGCACCGAGCCATTCTCCAATTGCTGCCCCGATAACACTAAGCGGAACTGCAATTTTTAACGCTGAGAAAAAGTAAGGAAGAGCAGATGGCAACTTTAGCTTTAGAAAAATATCTTTTTTTGTTGCACCATACGTAACTAAGAGCTCCTCCCATTCTTTCTTCGTACTACGCAGTCCATCATACGTATTTACCGCAATTGGGAAAAACGTAATTAAGACAGTGACAACAACCTTGCTCCAAATGGTATATCCAAACCATAAAACAAATAGTGGCGCAAGTGCTGTAATCGGGATTGTTTGAGAAGCTACTAATAATGGATAAAATGCTCTTTCCATCCACGTACTCGCATTCATTAACATTGCTAGCCCTACGCCCAGTACGATAGAAATAACAACGCCTATTAAAACGACGTACAACGTTGCAGGTAAATGCACGGTAAATAATATATCTTTCAGCGCCCATATCTTCATTACAATTGCAGAAGGTGATGGCAAAATGTACATCTCATCTAAAATTCTTGCGCCTACTTCCCATAGAGCAAGTAAAATTCCACTTAATATGAGGGCAGGTAATAACTCCTTCAAGCGATTCATCATACGAGTACCTGCCTTTGTAACATACTAAGGATCTCTTCTTTAAGCGCTAACACTTCAGGCTTATATAAATCTTTTCTTGTTCGGTTACGATCAAGCGGCACAATTCGCTCAGTTAAAGTTGCTATCGGTTGATTTTCTACAACCAAAATTCGATTAGAAAGAAACAATGCTTCTTCAACATCATGAGTGATAAATAAAATTGTTTTTTCCCACTCTTTCCATTGTTCAAACAACCATTCTTGCAAAGATGCCTTCGTTAAAGCGTCCAATGCACTAAAAGGTTCATCTAACAATAATATCTCCCCGCCTGTTAATAAAGTTCGGATAAAAGATACGCGTTGCCTCATACCACCAGATAAATCTTTCGGATATTTTTTCTCGTACCCTTGTAAACCAAATTTATGTAACAGTTCTTTCGCTTTTACTTGTGCTTCTTTCTTCTCCACACCTTGGCACTCTAGCGGCAGGGCCGCATTCTCAATAATCGTCCTCCACGGCAAGAGCATATCTTTTTGGGGCATATACCCTACAGGATGACTCTTTGTTTCTGTCAGCTCTATCTGTCCAGTACTTGCCTCTTCTAAGCCTGTAATAAGGCGAAACAAAGTACTTTTCCCGCACCCACTCGGTCCGATAATACTTACAAACTCTTTATCTTGTATAGAAGCATTTAATTCATCGATGATTGGTTTCTCATCATAATGAAAGGAAACATTATGAAACTGTAGTATGTTCTTGCTCCTCAAAACCCCACATCTCCTTACGATAAGCCATATCCCAGAATAAATATTCAAATCGGCTGGAATATAAGAAAATCTCCTCTAATCGGTCTAGCTCTTTCTCTGACTTTCCAACTACCATTTCATTTAATAAATCTATTAACCAAATACAAAGGTTACCGTATTCTTCAGAACTATATCCTTGAATCCACTCTCCAAAGAACTCATGATCTCTTGCTCCAGGAATATCATTTAAACGCTTTCCAATCTCCCAATAGCTCCACATACATGGAAGTAAAGCTGATATTAATTCTGCAAGTGTGCCATTTTGAGATACAGACATCATGTAATTTGTATAGGCTAAATTTTTAGCAGATGGTTTCGCAGATTCCATCTCTTGTGCAGAAATGCCCAGTCTTTTTGCATATTGTTTATGAATCGTCATTTCACCATTTAAAATCCCATCAATTTGCTCTGCAAATTTTGCCATAACTTGTGGATTCGTTGCCTTTACAACCCCAATTGCATATAGCTTTGCATAATCTAACAAATATAAATAATCTTGAATAATATAGTACTGGAATTTGTCTTTTTCCAACGTACCATCCCCCATACCTACTACAAACGGATGATTATGACTTTTCTCCCAAACAGGCTGCACCGTATCAAATAATCTTTCACAAAATTTCATTAATAATTCCCCTTCCTATATATCTATTTATCTCAATAAAAAAACCACTTCTGTATATAAGAAGTGGTTACAGCAAATAAAATTATAATTTATTCGTTGTTCCACTTCCCTTCGCTAGTATTATCTAGATCAGGTGTTGTAAGGGTTAAGGATTATTCCTCTCTCAGCACGAAAAGCACCCCTAGTGGTGTTAATATGAAATTTTCAAATAAAAAAGCCCCGTTTCTATACGCAAAGAAACCGGGACTCATTGTTAATGTCCGAATTGCTTCCCTACGCTAGCATAATCTAGATCAGGTAATAAAAAGGATCAAAGGCTTACGGCCCTACTCTCAGCTGGCAACACCAGCCCTCCTAGCAAACTATAAAATTATCACTGTCAGTATAACACCGCCATAAGACATCATCAACTGTTTTAATTTTCTTAATTGCGAATTAAATTCGAGCGTGTTAAACAAATATAAATGCGACCCCACAAATGATATATACAATATTTATATACGAATCTCTCTTCTAGCATTATTTTTATTGATTTCATATTACATTTATGTGAATACGACCAATATATTATATCTTTATACTATAATAAAATTACAACTATACAACTAGAGGGGGTCTTTATTACATGAATATGAAAGCTACAGCTTTAACAGCAACTACTATCGCAATTGCTTCTTTACTTCCTTCTATGGGAGAATCCGATATACAAACAGCGGCTGCTAAGCAACCATCTACAGTAAAAACTGGATATGTAAAAATTGACAACGTTGCACTACATCAAAATAACCATGCAGACAGTGCAATAATTGATAACATTCGATTTAATAGCCCGGTTACTATTCTTGAGACAACTCAAGATTGGTATAAAGTATCTGTTAACAACAAAACAGGCTATATGAAAAAAGATGCAATTCTATTCAAAAAAAATGTTCAACCAAAGAATCAATATATCGTAAATGCAAACGCATTAAACGTTCGTTCTGAACCTAATACAGAGTCTTCTATTCTAGATATATTACCAAATGGTCAATTCATTACCATTGAAGGTGAACAAGGGGATTGGTACAAAATATTACATAACGGTCAAATTGGATACGTACAAAAAACATTTGTATCTAATGGATCCACACCTCTAGTAAAAGGTGTAACTGTACAAGGTTCTCCTTCTTATACTGTTGCAACACCAAAATTAAATGTACGTAGCAACGCTAGTACAAGTAGCACTCTACTTGGCTCATTACAAAATGGTACACAAGTACAAGTAGTAGAAACGATAGGTACTTGGTATAAAATTCGTTTTGGCACAGGATACGGATATGTAGCAAAACACTATGTAGTGCAAAATCAAGCACAAGCTAAAACAGCTCAACCTGCATCAATTCCAGCAGTTTTCAAATTCCCTACTCAAGGGAAAATCAGCTCCACTTTTGATATGCGCTGGGAGCAAATGCATTATGGTATAGATATAGCTGCACAAGGAAATGTCTCTATTCAAGCTGCTGCTGCAGGTAAAGTTGTAAAATCTTATTATTCGGCTAGCTACGGCAATGTCGTGTTCATCGCCCATCAAATAAATGGGAAATTATATACAACAGTTTATGCTCATATGAAGGATCGCACTGTACAAGCTGGTGATCAAGTACAAACTGGACAATTAGTAGGTCATATGGGAAACACAGGTCATTCATACGGACAACATCTCCATTTTGAATTACATAATGGGGAATGGAATTTTGAAAAAACAAATGCAGTGAACCCACTGCCATATTTAGTTAGGTAAATTATATGCCACGCAATATACCTCTCTTTATTGAATACCTGGCCTTTTTAGGTTTAATCTGTTGTTTAATCATTTATAATACGAACACTGCATTCTTATCTATTATTATTGCTTTTGTTGCTTTAGAAATCATTATGGAAGCATTACAAATGCGGCTAAAACAAAAAATTGCCCATATTTATAATGCAATTTTTCTTTTGAGTGCTCTTATAACAAATATAATTAGTAATGGTTTTTATTTATCTACCGTACTTCCTGTATTCTTTATAGGTGTTTTATTATTCATAGCTAGATACGTTCATGTTCCTAATAACCAAAAACACGAACAAGAAGCTTAGAAAGATGAGACACTGTGTACCCATATTTCAAAGATAATCCAATGAAATATATATTGAATTTATATAAAAAAATGAATACTTTTTTTGGTATACAAGGAAGTTATACTGCACAACTTCTCCTTTATGGAATGTTATTTCTTATCTTAGTTACTTTCTCCTTGCTTTACTAACAAAAAAGGATCTCACGTAAACTTGAGATCCTTTTTAATTTATATTAATTTTTAATATGTAAAGTACGGTTTATCCACAAGCATATTTTTCATAAATAAAACTAAGATTATATTTTTTCTCTAAGCTCATTCTTTGTTCATCGTCGCACCAATAGAAAAGAATATCATGAATCGTTGCATAACGCTTATTTTTAAGAAATAGTTTAAAGAATGATGGTAAACAATCATGTAATTGTATAAATATATAATTGCGTAGTATTTCTTCTTTGTATTCAATCCCCTTACAAATATACAGTAATTCTTCACAATAATATGCATGCTGTGGCACTTGGATCATTTCGAAAAATGGTACATATGATAGTAACTTTCCAATAAAATGACCATACCGATCCATTACCCCTATCGTCATATGCTCCATCATTTCTTTCATCACATATAAATAATCATCTACATGAGTTGTCTTTAAAGGGTCTAATCGATCGGAAATTTGAGAAAGTACAGCCCTTTGACAAGCTAAAACTGCTTGACTAGGTCCATAATATGATAGGAAGTCTGTACACTTACGATACTTTCGTAATAAGTCATGTTTATATAAATCATACACAAAAGTATTACAATACATTGCTAGACTCATCATATCACTATTTAATTGCTCTTTTGATAGTGTTTTCGCTCGCTTACACATATAAAAAAATGTAAATTCCAATACTTCTTTATGAGATAATAGATGTTTGCAATCTGTTATACATTTCTCATTAAATTTAACTCGATCCCAAATTTCTACATCCTCAGCTGTTAATTCACCAATACGATATTTAATAATTAAATAGTTTAAAGCAACTGCTTTCGTCAAAAGATCCCATGTTTCATACTCCAATGAAGTTTGGACAAATTCATCTAGCCCTTGGGTCATCATAAAAGCATTTGCCTCTTCATACCAACCAATCTCTTGACATAAACGAAGAATACGTACTAGAGTTGGAATTTCATCTTTATGAAACTGCGGTAAATTTTTTACTCTATTCATGCCATATGCGATAAATGCAGCTAAATTTTCTTCTTTATAAAATTCTTTTTCTTTCCATACTAATATAGTTCGCTCTTTCCCTTCACCTTTTGGATGACAAGGTACAAGCAAAGAAAATAACTCAGCGAAATTATTTGGTTCTATATATGTATCTGTAACCAAATTCCAATTTGGATCGCCCTGTACAGCCCTCATATAATTCCCCTTCCCTTTTTATCCCGCTATTTG
>NZ_JBALMG010000055.1:64881-65699 GCF_036963225.1 Bacillus sp. JJ783
AAAGTTTCACTTTATCTATGTAGGAAATATTAATTCATTATTACATCATTAACAATAAATATTGTTATATTCAAAATCTATCATAATACTTATATCTCTCAGTATATCATTTTTTCTCTTATTAAAAATTAGGAATGACAAATTTAAAAAAACTGTCAAAAATATTGACTCTATACTTATTATATAATGTCTCAGATACATCACGCTAACATATTAGTTTAATCCATATATACTAGAATAATGTATCTGATTTTTATACATAATTTATTCCGTATGCTCCGAGATTTCACTTAAAGCAAACCCTGCTTGATCATCTGCTGATTTTCTTATAGCTAAATCACCTAGTGCTAGCATCCCAACAAGTTGACCGCTCTCAACTACTGGTAACCGTCTAATTTGATATTGTGCCATTAATTCTGTAGCTTTTTCAATAGAATCATCTGGAGAAACTGAAACAATGTTTGTTGTCATTACATTTGTAATTTGATTAGATCCAGGATGTTTTTCAGCAATCCCACGAACAACTAAGTCTCGATCAGTAACAAGCCCAACAACTTGTTGATTTTCAATAACAGGAATCAATCCAACCGATTCTTCCTTCATTTTTACAGCCGCCTCATATACATTGTCTAATGGAGTACAATGTACGATATGAGTACTCATAAGTTCTCTAACTTGTGTCATTTTTCATCTCCTCCTTTTAATACATACCATAGCTTTTCCTAAATCCCTTTATTTATTTGAGGAAAATAAGGTGATAAAAAGAGGCTTATACATAATAAAAAAGAGTCAGCAATATGCTGACTCTTTTTTTATGA
>NZ_JBALMG010000056.1:0-8078 GCF_036963225.1 Bacillus sp. JJ783
ATAAATGCTGCGAAACAGTCGATTGAGGAATATTTAATATTTCTGTTAATTGCGTTACATTACAAGTTTTGCGTACACTTAATTCATTTACAATTTGTAATCGTATTGGATGCGCCATTATTTTTAAAATGTCCACATCTTCTTCAGTAACTAAACTTTTTTTTATCTCGCTCGTATATGTTGTCATAAGACATTCCCCTTTTGTTTGAATTCCTTTTTATTAAAATCTGCTTCTAAATAAAATGTAATCTCTAACATACAATTAAGACCCTTATATAGAAATAATAGGATTTTAATTATTTAAAAACAGCAATGCTATACAATTTTATTTATTTGGTACATATACATAATACAATTTCAATTTGTGCTGCATGTGAAGTTAGCGTAAATTTAGGATGAAGATTTTTCAAATAATTGAAACGCTTTTGGATACTATAGAATTCATTTAACTTTCTATAACTTTTTATTACAAAACTAAAAACAACTAGATGATTCTACCTATAACTATCCAGCTTTTTTAACACATGTTAGGCATTTGTATATACTATTGCAAAACACATTCTTATTGAGGGGGAATTTATATGCCAACGCCGTCACAAGAACAAGTTGAAGAAGCTCGTGAAACATATGTCAGTCGTATTATTTTAGTTGGTGGTTCAGCTTTATTTTTAACAGGAGGTGTTATATCTGCAATTGCAGCCTTTAAAAGTTATAATCGTTTGGCAAATACGCCACCTTCTTCAAATGATTCATAATTGCATCGTTCATTCCTTTATATAATACAAATGCCGCCTCTACTATAGAGACGGCTTTATATAAAAACATTATTAAATTCATTTGAACTTTATTGAAAAACGTTGTACCGATTTGGTACGATGCTCAAAGTAATGATAGATCCTTTCAATTTGACAATCCTATTTCACCACAAACCGCGTCTGACTACAGCCATCCTTCTGCTTCGTTACTTCTAATACAGCCGGCATTGCGTTTTTCAGTTCTTGAACGTGTGAAATTACGCCGATAAATCGACCTGATTTTTGCAAGTCGATTAGGGCGTCAACTGCTTTCGTTAATGACTCTTCATCTAATGAGCCGAATCCTTCATCGATAAACATCGTTTCGATGGAAATACCACCCTCATACGCTTGAATTACATCTGCCATTCCAAGCGCTAAGCAAAGTGATGCGTTAAATTTTTCACCGCCAGATAATGTTTTTACATCTCGGGTTTGACCTGTATATGCATCGTATACATCTAAGCCTAATCCACTTTGTCGATTCCTCTTTTCAACTCGTTCGCTTCGTTTTAAATAAAATTGTCCATTTGATAATTTACGTAGTCGTTCGTTCGCAATTTGAACAATTTGTTCTAAATACTCAATTAAGATGTAACGTTCAAAGGATATACGACTATCGTTATCCCCTTTCATTACTTCATATAAATCAACAAGTTCTTGGAATGCTTTTTCTTCCTCATGAATTTGTTCATCAATTCGTTTAATATTTTCATGTAAATCCGTAATATATGATACGGCATTTTGAGCACGTTGTCGTTTTTCTTTAATAATATCAAGGTGAATTTCCAATTCTTTCACTTGCTCATCTAATGAAGAAATGTCCATATACTCTTTATCTTTTAATTCTGCCTTTAATTCTTCAATTTGTTTTGTAAGTACTTCTAGAGATGAGTAATAACTTCGGATTTCTTGTTGTAACTTATCCATCTCAGCATCATTTAATTTGGATTCTGTATATGTTAATTGATCTGTAAATCCGCTTTGTTCTAGCTCTTTCATAAAGCGTGTGAAAGTCTCTTCTTTCTTCTCTTTTGCACTATTAAATTGATTAGAAGCACTATCATGTTCTGCTTGAATACGTATATTTTCATTTTGCCAATGTTGATACGCTTCTTGTACTTTCTCCCATTCATCTTCCATTAACCTGAGTTCTTGTAGAGCTTGGTCAAACTGTACTTTCCAAGCTTGTACCGTTTGCAAGCTTTCCGGAATATTTTGCTTATCATGTTCATATGACGTACGAAGCTGCATACACTCCATTTCAGTACGGTGCTGCATTGTTTCTACTTCACGCTTTTGTTTCTGGAGTTCTTCTACTTTTTCTTCTACGCTTTTTATATTCACAGCAATTTGCTTACGCGTTTCTTCACTTGCCTTTAACGCATTAACATCTGCTGCTAATTGCTTTCCTTTTTGAACGAGCGCCCTATATGTTTCTACTAATTCTTCTGCGCGATACCCTCGATTTAGCACTTCTTCTATCACTTGTTCATATTGAACTCGATAGAAATTCCACTTTTCTTCTAATTGAACATGTGATTTTTCCGCAACGTTTTTCTTTTCTCTTAGCCCATTTAACTCTTTTTCATCAATGGCATTACTTTGCTCTGTAGCTTTTTTCGGGTGATCCATACTACCACATACTGGACAAGATTCACCATCATGTAAATGAAGAGCTAATATACCAGCTTGCTCACTTAACCAGCGGCGTTCCATATCTTCATACGCACTAACTGCCAGTTGCATCTTATGAAATGCAATTTCTTTTTCTTGCTCGTATTTTTGTTTTTCTTGCCATACATCATATGCCTGCTTTAATACTTTTGCATCTTCTCGCATATTCGTTAGTTCTTCTACTTTAGCTACATATTGTTCAAGCGCTACTTCTAATTGCTGTAATTCGCCAGACATTCTTTGTTTTTCATTTGTATGCGCTTCTAGTTGTTCATCTAACTTTTGCATACCTTCTTTTAATTTTCCTATTTGAATCTCAGCATTTTGCAAATTTAACTTTTTCTCAGCTAATGATGCAATAATTGGTTGTAACTCTTCTAGTCTTTGAACTTGTTTTTTAGCATTTTCTCGCTCGGATGCCTTATTCTTTAATGCTTCATATTTCTCCTGAACAAGTGCAAAACTGTTCATTATATGTTCTTTTTTCGCGATTATCTGTTTTAACAAACTTTCAGACCGCTGTTCATGTTGCATCGCTTCCTCATACCATTGCTCAAATGGTAATAATCGCTTCGCCTGTTCCGCATGTTTAAAAGATTTTTCTTTCATTTCGATTACGGCACGGTTTTCTTGTAAAGTACTGTATTTCTCATTCTTTTGCTCTAAATCTTTGAATTTCTCATTTACAGCTTTTGCTGCATGAAAACGTGCCTCTTCTTCTTTTAATTGTTTCGTTTTGTCATTTTGTTCTACGTGTAATTGCTCAACCTCTGCATTGTACCAAATTTTTTCTTGTTCTAATGCCTCTGCTACTTGATGTGTATTTACATGCTCTTGCTCCACTAATGTCTCTAATAATGCTCCATCACGTATTGGTAATTTAAATACATTACGGAAATATAGCTCACGTTCTTTTTGTTTTTCTTGTAAGACGTCTTTCCATTGTTTACGCTTTTGATCTAATAACTCACGCATTAATTTATAACGATCTGTTTTAAAAATACGGCGTAGTATTTCTTCTTTATTTTCCGTTTCAGATGTTAATAATTTTCGAAACTCTCCTTGCGGTAACATGACAATTTGGCTAAATTGATGTTTACTTAATCCAATTAAATCTTCAACTTTTTTATTTACATCTGTTACATGAAAACGATCGACGCATGGAACTTTTTCCTCATCAATTACTTCATATAATTCGACTGCATGTCCTGTAATTGTTTTATTCCCTTGTTTTTTATGGCCCAGTTGTCGTTTTATTTCATAACTTTTCCCTTTTAATTGAAAAGTTAATTCCACACTTGTATAAACATTATCATCAGCAAATTGGCTACGAAGCATGTTTGTATCACTGCGCTCTTCTCCACTAGCCTCTCCATATAATACATAACAAATCGCATCAAAAATCGTTGTCTTTCCGGCTCCTGTATTTCCAGAAATAGCGAAAATACGATGCTCACCAAGATCTTTAAAATCGATTACTTCTTTCTGTTTATATGGACCAAATGCGGTCATTATAAGCTGAATCGGTCTCATCCTCGTTCACCTTCCCGTTCTTGCACTGTTTGCAAAACATCTAAAAATAGACGTTCTTTCTCTTCTGATAAATCTAGCCCTTTCATTTCTTTATAAAATGCTTTTAAAAGAGATAAATCATCCGTTTTATGTCTTGAAACAGTTACTTCATTTTCATCTGTGAACTCTCGTCTTTGAATAGATCTTTCAACATGCATTGCATTTGGGTATACAGAACGTATTTTTTCCATTGGCTGCAAGACAGGATTTTCATCTAATAATTTCACAAATACATAATCTTCATTTACTGGATGAAGCAATAAATCGTCTATTTTGGCTTCTACTGTACGCATTTTACGACGCGGTGTAAGTAAACGTTTTTCAATTGTTGTTTCACCTTTTTCATCCAGTTCCACAATATAATATCCTTTTTTATGCTTTTCTTCAGAAATAGAATATGCAAGTGGCGAACCTGAATAACGAATTGTCTCATTACGTACAAAATGCGCTTGATGTAAATGGCCAAGCGCAGTGTAATGAAACTTATCAAAATAATGGCTATTTACATATTCAGCACCACCAATTGAAAGTGGTCGTTCCGCATCACTCGTATTTTCCTCTGCCTCTCCTGAAGAAGTTATAAATGCATGTCCTACAAATATGTGTCTCGCTTCTTTATCCATCGTTTCAGAGAGTTCGTTCATAAAAATACGCATCGCATCATCATGAGAACGAACATCTTCATTTTTCAATATATGTCTAACAATACTTGGATCTGCATACGGAACGAGATGGAAATGAACCTCTCCGTATTCATCATTTAAAACAACAGGATTGTATGGAAACTGGAATTGTCCAACAATATGTAATCCTTGTTTTTTCATTAAATTACTACCAAAATGTATGCGGTCCGGACTATCGTGGTTTCCTGCAACTGCGATTACTGGTGTTTGTAAATCAATAACTATCTTTTGTAATACATCATTTAATAAGTCTACTGCTTCTGTAGGTGGAATTGCTCGGTCATATAAATCTCCTGCAATAATTACAGCATCCGGTTTTTCCTCTTCAACAGCTTGTACAAACTGATCTAACACAATTTTTTGATCTTCAGTCATATATACACCATGAACAAGCTTACCTAAATGCCAATCCGCTGTATGAAAAAACTTCATATTACCCTTCTCCTTTTAGTTTACTGATTGTAGTGAAACAAGCTGATAGTTTAGTGTAGTTTTTCCGTTCTCCCATTCTAACTTTTGGACAATTGCACTACCGATTCTTTCTTCGTTTGATTTATATAAAGGTAATATTTCTTGAATAGTAAATAGATGATAACCATCTAAAATTAATTGAAATAAATTATCTTCTATATGTAATCTTACTTCTTTTTCATTTGAAATAATTTTTGTGTGCATCTCAAATTTCATGCTCGATACAACCCCTTTTTTCTAATCTCTACATTTTAATAGTATAGTGGTCATGCAAGATTGACAAGTAAATACACCACGATGTACATACTTTTTTAATTATAAATATTTTATGTTTTTTTGTATAAAATACGGTATGTGAAATTATCAATCTACAAAAATAAAAATGCCCTTTCAGGCATCCTTATTTTTGTAAGTACTCTTTCATAACGTAGTACAATACAGTTATTAAGACAATCGCTACAAAAAACGCGAATACGGCCACAACATACCCATCTTTATTTAATAACAAACATATGGAAATAGATATTATAAAAATCGGAAACACGAGACGTACCTTATCCTTCACTTCTTCTGTCGTATCTGTATGATGAAAATACTGTGTAATTCCTACCATAAGAGATGACAAAATAATAACCGACAATAGTAAAGGTCCTGGCATTCCGATCTCTCCTTTCTCTATTTCTAATTATATACAAACCCCACACTCTTTAAAAGTTAGATAATTCAGCCTTTTGATCTTTTCTACATCCACTCTTTAATGTATTGTTACGCCACGTATACTAACTCAATTTAAGTTATACATATAATAGCGCCTTCAACACGACGTTTTCAAATAATAGCACTTACAGTAATGTTGTAATATTCCTCTTCATCCTCTGAAATCCTGCAAATATAACTCGTCAAAATATGCGGTAAATAATAACATTAAACACCTAATTTAGACAAAAATTATAGAGGACATTTCAGCATGTATCAAGAAATAAGAATAAGAAGATAAGTAAGGGAGGATTTATAATGACTGAACACGTTTTATTTTCTGTTAGCGAAAACGGCGTTGCATCAATTACTTTAAACCGTCCAAAAGCACTCAATTCTTTATCCTATGACATGTTACAGCCAATTGGGCAAAAACTTAAAGAATGGGAGCAAGATGAGCGTATTGAACTCATCGTTTTAAAGGGAGCTGGGACGAAAGGTTTTTGTGCAGGTGGTGATATTAAAACGCTATACGAAGCACGTTCTAACGAAGTTGCATTACAACATGCAGAGCAGTTTTTTGAAGAAGAATATGAAATTGATACATTTATTTATCAATACAAAAAACCAATTATCGCTTGTTTAGATGGAATCGTAATGGGCGGTGGTGTCGGTCTGACAAATGGAGCTACGTATCGAATTGTAACAGAGCGTACGAAGTGGGCAATGCCTGAAATGAACATCGGTTTCTTCCCTGATGTCGGTGCTGCTTATTTCTTAAATAAAGCGCCTGGATATACTGGCCGATATGTTGCTTTAACAGCATCCATTTTAAAAGCTCCTGATGTATTATACATTAACGCTGCTGATTACTTTATGACATCAGATTCATTACCAAATTTCCTTACCGCACTTGAAAATGTAAATTGGCAAAAAGAAGATGTACATACTCATTTAAAAGAAGTTATTCGTACATTTGCAACCGCTCCAAACTTAGATGGCAATCTTTCTTCTTTATTAGAAGAAATTAATTCGCATTTTGCATTCGATACAATTGAAGGAATCATTCAATCTTTAGAGAAAAATCAAAGTCCATTTTCCCAAACAACGAAAGAACAGTTATTATCAAAATCCCCTGTTTCATTAAAGGTAACATTAAAACAGTTTATCGATGGCCAAGAAAAGTCAGTTGAAGAATGTTTTGCGACAGATCTTATACTCGCTAAAAATTTCATGCGACATGAAGATTTCTTTGAAGGAGTACGCTCCGTTGTAGTTGATAAAGACCAAAATCCAAATTATAAATATAAACACTTAAGTGATGTTTCAGAAGAAGATGTAAATCGATTCTTTAACTTACTTAACGCCTAAACAAAGAGGTCATATATTGTAGCTCACTCTCAGCTACTCTATATGGCCTCTTCTTTTCAGTTAAATAATTTTAAATATAATTTAATTTTATTTAAATAAAATGTATGTTAAACTAACGTTAATCGAATTTTCTAAAAACAACAAAGGAAGGCGGATAACATTATGGAAAATTTTTTTCTGTTTATTATTATGTCTATATGTCTTATTATTCTACCCGGTCCTGATACAGCAATGGCTACCAAAAACACATTGGTTGCTGGCAAAATCGGCGGCGTAAAAACTGTTTTTGGTACTTGTGTTGCGCTTTTAATTCACACTTTAGCTGCTGTAATTGGTCTTTCAGCACTTATTGTAAAGTCTGCTCTTTTATTTTCTATTTTTAAATATGTTGGTGCTGTATATTTAATCTATATTGGTATTAAAGCCCTTTTAGCAGTAAGAAACACCGGAGACTTAAATACAAATGACGTTCCAATAAATAATGACAATAAACATACTTCTTGCTTTCGCCAAGGGTTTCTTACAAATTTACTAAACCCTAAGATTGCAGTCTTCTTTTTAACTTTTTTACCACAGTTTTTAAATCCAAATCATAATACATTTATACAACTTCTCGTTATGGGACTTACTTATCTCATTTTAACAGTCATTTGGTTTGCTTTTTATATATTTTTAATTGATAAAATTAGTGCTTTTATGAAAAAACCGAAGACACAGCGTTATATTCAAGGAATTACAGGAATCGTCTTAATTGGGTTTGGTATTAAATTGGCCTTTGAAAGAAATAGTTAACACAATACAAACGAAAATACAC
>NZ_JBALMG010000057.1:0-1696 GCF_036963225.1 Bacillus sp. JJ783
TTTACTAGCTATTTATAGTCGACTTCACTTTGTATTTAATCCATTAACTCTTGCTGCTTTTTCTTTGAAAATGATTGTAGTACTAAATCATACGACCAATCAATCATTTTATTAATTTGTTCTTGTTCTACCCCCTTATGTATATAAACTGTATTCCAATGTTTTTTATTCATATGATATCCAGGAATAATTGTTTCCGGATAATCTTCTCTTATTCGCAAGGCAAGTTCTGGATCACATTTTAATGTAATCGCAGCTTTTTCACCTTCTTCATGATTCACTATCGCAAATATTTTATTATTGATCCTCATACATGTTGCACTCCAGCCATCTGGAGAATCTGCTGTCGCTTTTCTTTTCGATAAACAATACGCTCTTGTTGCATTCATTCTAATTGGCACCTCTTATTCTTTCACTATTTGATTACGATGCATTACAATTTGCTTCGTCGCTTGAAACTGCTGTTCACCATAAAACTTTATTAGTTTCTCTCCGCAAAATAGACTAACAATATCAATATGAGATATCTCTTTCAGTAACATTGTTAGCATCTTCTCACCAATACCTTTATTTCTTACACTTTCATGTACGACAACATCTTCAATATACGCCCGAAAAACACCTTCAGTAACAACTCTAGCAAATCCAATTAATTCGTTTTCTTCCCATACTCCAATTGCTATACTATTCTTTAACATTTTTTCAATATCAATTACTTTTCTTTCTGGCCACCAACCTACAGAATCGTAAAGCATTTTTATTTGTTGTGCAGAGATAGACTGTTCGTGGTGAAATTTATAAGTGTACATTTTTCGTTCTCCTAGTAAACATAATATAATTATATTAAAGTCTTTTTTCTAAAAAATGCTGACTATGACCTTTAGGATGATCTTCAACAACCCCAAACTCTCGATAACCATGTTTTTTATAAAAATCTGGTGCTTGGAAACTAAATGAATCTAGTAATATTAGTCTACATCCTTTTTCTTTCGCGATTTCTTCGATTTTATGTAATAATTGGCTTCCATATCCACCATGACGAACTGATTCATCTACCCATAAAAAATCGATATGAAGGTGATAAAAATACATCATTCCTGTTACACCACCAAAGATTTTCCCTTCCTCATCTTTCACTACGAAACTTACTTGTTCCATTGGTTGCTTTACTTCATCTGTTAAGGTGGACATGTTATATTGAATTACTTTATTTTTTATGTATTCTCCTTCAGTGCGAGTACCGTTTTCTATATGTTTCATATATACTTCTTCCTTTCAATTTTTATAATATTCATATATTTCCATTGCATCATTTCAATAGACTAATCCATACAAATCCACCATATGTAACAAAACATGAAAAACTAATTAACCCGGGCATTGATACATACCCTGTTCTTGCATAACTTATGACGATATAACTAGAAATTAATGGAATAGGTTTATATCTGTGGCATAAGGGCATATGCTTATTTTTATTTTTAAAGGCTTTTTCCTTACACTTGCGTGTTAGCTAATTCATAAACTATAAAGTGTAAGTGGATGAATGATAAGGATGGTGTGAAAATGAGTAAATTTAAAAAGAAATTTCATATTCCGTGCGAATGTTTTGGTCCCCCTTTACCTCCACCTGAAATTGGTCCAACGGGTCCAACGGGTCCAACAGGACCGACAGGTCCAACAGGACCAACAGGAC
>NZ_JBALMG010000057.1:1827-38143 GCF_036963225.1 Bacillus sp. JJ783
GGACCAACAGGACCAACTGCAGTAGGATGTTGTCCATGTACAAATCTTCTTGACAATCCTGGATTTGACTTCCCAGGTGTGACAGGTGATACTGTACCAGGGTGGGTTCAAACAGGGGATGTTGAAGAAGTAGGTACACCAAATGTTCACAGTGGTCGTTTTCTTCCGAATGATACGTTTAGTCTTTTAGCTGCGGCAATTGGACCAGGCGGAAGCTTGACTCAACTCGTTGATGTTGAGGAAGGATGTTGTTTTACGCTTTCTTTTGCTGCCGATGTAAGAGACGGGGCATTTCTTGTCGCTGCTGTATCGTTTCCAGAGCTTGGACAGGGATGTCCTCCTGCTTTTACAACACTTGGATCATCAAATATTCCACATATTGTACCAGTTAATAGACAACCACAGTCTAATTTCCAAAGTTATACTCTTGTTGTTTGTATCCCTGCTGGTGTCACAGAGGCATGTATTTCTTTCCAAAATATTGAGCCACCTCCAGGGCAAGGCGCAACAGCTTTTGTTGACAATGTTGTATTTCAGCCGACTGGTGGACCTTGTACTTCATGTTCACAAAATTTCTAATGTATTGAAGTACTTGAATCTTTTCGTTTTGCTGGCGGATCACAAAACCATTAAGGAGAGCCTTTGTGCTCTCTTTTTATGTTAGAAATCACCAGACACTCCCATATGCTGAGCGCATTCCTTTATAGTCCCGATACATATGAGCGATTCACTTTTGTAAACGGTATACTCCTTTAGGTGCACTATTCCCCTCCCTGCTATTAAAATAACATTTTTATTCAATTATCGGTTACAACGTTTGTTTGACTTGTCATCTTATATTCTTTATATAAGCACTTCAAAGCTTATAGAATTGTTTCATCAACCTCTTTATTATCAAATCGATTAGGTAAATCTCTTCCCCCAATTACATAAAGAAACGGAAATTCATGAAACATCCCTATTATACCAATATTTATTGTAGCGGTGGATAAACCACCTGTCACATGCGCTAAATGATAATACGGTATCCCTTCATAATTACCTTGTTGCCTTACCATTCCAATAATAATGGGTTCCCATAATTCCGGTTCTGCTTTATACCCTTGAAAAATATGTACTAAAAGTGAAAGAACTTGATTTAACTCTCCGACATTTTGCTCATCTCTAGGGTTTTCCTGAATATGAATCTTTGAAAAGTACGTTAAAACATTTTCTCTGACAGTTTCCCATCCTCCGTAGTGCATTACAACCGAGTGAGCAATATAACTGTCGTGGCAAGCTATCATTACTTCAACCGCTTTACTAAGTGTTAATGTAGTTCTTCCTTGTAAATGAGGATATAACTGCACACTATCCTCATTTGGATTAAACTTAATGTGATGAAGTGTATCATTCCAATTAATTTGTTTGTCCTTTACCATCCTCGCTACTGCAAATCCAATTGCCACTTTTGCTGCTGATGCTAATGGAATATAAAGATTATTATTATAGGAGGCAACTATATTTTCATATTTTGAAGAGTAAACAGCTACTCCAACTTGACCAGATTGTATTTCTTTTATTTTTCGTATGACAGTTTCCATATTCATCCCTCTTTTTATATTGTTATATCACCCTCTGAAAATTCGATATAAAATGTCAAAACCCTCCTTTGTTAAATTATATTGGTGAATACAAAAAAGATAGCATGAGATTTCTTCATACTATCTTTTGAAATATACACAATTTCTTTTTAAAATTATTTTCACAGTAATAGATACAGCTATTCTTCAGTAGGATTTTTAGGACCATTAAGCTCCAATTGATAAAAAGCTAAATCTAGCCATCGATTGAACTTATAACCGGCTTTTTTTATTGTCCCTGCATGAACAAATCCATAGTTTTGATGCAGGGCAATACTTTTCTCATTTTCTGCGTCAATTCCAGCAATTAAGGTCATATATTCTCTTTCCTGTGCAATAGCTATTAGTTCTTTCATTAAAGACTTCCCAATTCCATTTTTTCTATATTCCTTATCAACGTATATGGAGTGTTCAATTGAATATTTATAGGCAGGCCACGCTCTAAATGGACCAAATGTTGCAAATCCAACCACTTTTTCATCTTGTTCACAAACTAATATCGGATAACCTTCATCAATCTTTTGTTCATACCAACTTTGTCTATCTTCAAGTGTTACGGATTTATAAGCATATACAGCAGTAGAATTTAGAATGGCATCATTATAAATATCTAAAATATATGTTAAATCTTTTTTAGTTGCTTCTCTAATCATTTTCCCCTTCCTTTCAAAGTGATTTTCCTCTTTAACTTTCTATCAAGAGATCTTTCAATTGAAATTTTGAGTTTATTTATCTGAACGAACTCTAGCTTTTCGAAAACCATCAATTATATTTAGTACCGCAGATAAAATAAAGAAAAATAAACTTCCACCAATTAGCCACGATTTAAATTCAGTAGAGGATATGGTAAATATATTCGCCACATACGTAACGAAATCTTCGTTTAACAAATTCGGGTTTATGACTATTACAATGAACGCTATCGTTGCAGCTAACTGTAGGATTGCATTCCAAATTGCCATTTTGTTCGTCCATTGACCTTGTATAAATTTATATAGTGACATCGCTATTTCTAAAACGATCATAATAACAACGATTGGCCAGTACTGAAGTAAAACATCTTGATTGAAAGTTGGCGCGACAAAATTCAGTCCATTTTCAGTACCTTCATATACGCCTACAAGATGATTGGCATAAAAATAAAGCGTTGCCCATACTGCCGTCCACATCAGCCCTCCAAAAACTTCAAACTTTGAAATCGCCTTTTTCTTCGGGATATACGAGATGCTTTTCAAATCATCTGGTGTCCATTTTTTAAAACTTGTTGTTAATGGGTGCGCATCTTTTTCCTTATCCGTTCTTTCTAAAATAGCAAAAACAATTGTTACCCAGAAAAATACTTGGAGACCTACTTCCAATGTCCTTCCAATGCCTTCACCTATCATTTTTAAAATTACATTTAATACCGCCTGATCACCACTATAGCTAATAAAATTTTCTGCAACCATTGAAATAAGCGCAATAACAACCGCAATCGGTATAATCATTTTTAATAAAGTTATATACACATCAAAATAACGTGGTCCAATTAAATGCATCGGTCTATCCAAGTACCCATTAGCCAATGAGACTGGACTCCCTAATTTTTCAAGAACACTTTTTTCATCGTCTTCATTATAATCATCAGGTAACATATCCTCGATTGTTGACCGTAGTTCAAGTATAATATCTTCACGATTTTTTTCAGGTAATCTCTTCGCAACTTCCTCGACGTAGATATCAATCAAACTCATTCTTGTCCTCCTCCTTTAATAAGTTATAAAGTTCTTTCGAATCCTTTATCCATTCCTTTTTCAACTGCAAAAATATATCTAATCCATATTCACTTAAAACATAATACTTACGAGGTCTACTCTCAGTTTTATCCCAACTACTCGTCACTAGCTCCTGCTTTTCTAATCGGCGAAGTAGTGGATATAAAGTACTTTGATCTATCATGATTCCTGATTGCTCCAATAATTGGACAAGCGAATATCCATACTGCGGCGTTCTTAGTTGACTTAAAACCGCTAATGTCAATGTCCCTCTCCTTAGCTCAGTAATTAATGAATTTAATAAAGTATCCATTCATCCACCTCATTTCCATTACTATATGTCATACAGTATGTGTTTTATACTATGTATCGTACAGTATTAGTGTGACAAAAACAATGATTTTCCAAAAAAATATACAATAAAAAGCACAAACGATATGATTTGTGCTTTTCTAGCTAACTTAAATGCCTATATAACACGCTTAACTTTGTACCTCTAGTAATATAAACTCTCCTTTTTCTTTTGGAAATGGGACAACATCTACAATTGCATCTACGTTGATTACTCCGTATACATGCGGATATTTTTGACCGTTAGAAGCAAGTTCATATTTTATTTCTGCTTTTAACAGGGATGGATCAATTGTAAGTAATAAAACATCTTCTTCATGACTGAAATGTTTTTGAGCAACTTTTAAAGCTTCGTTTAATAATGAACAATGAATAAACCCCTCTTTTATAAGTGATTCTTCATTAATTTCTCCCGTTGTTTTCGCGATTTCCCAATTTCTTTTTGTTATTACCTTTGTAATCATTCCCATTTTCTCCCCCGTATCTTTATATAGGAAAACAAGAGGTCTTCTGTTCATTACTAGAAAAGCCTCTTGAATTTGTTATATATTTCTATCTCTTAATTAAAGGCGATATTTCCCCACTATAGAAAATCCATAAATCATGAAGTGATCTCGTACATCCGACATACAATAATTTCGCATCATGTTTTGTATTTTTGTAATGTTCTTCATCAACGTCGATTAGAAGTACTGCATCAAATTCTAACCCTTTCGCCAAGTATACTGGTACTACCGAAATACCACCTTCATACTTACTTTGATCTGCTTCAATGAAGTTAACAGTCAATCCAGCATTTGTTAACTTCTCATATATATCACGGCATTCATCGTCTGTTCTTCCTATTACCGCAATTGTTTTCACATCTTCATTTTGTAGATGTTGTAATGTCTTCACAATTTCAATAAATTGGTCCTCTACCCGAATTATTTTCACGTCTTCACCGCTACGGAAAACTGGTGTAGCAAGCCCTACTGGAATCTCTGCATTTTTTATTATTTCATTAGCAAATTCAATAATTTCTTTTGTAGAACGATAACTTCTCGTCAATTCATAATAGCCTGTTTCTTGGAATACTTCCTTAAAAGCACCCCAGTCTTCAATTCCTTGATAATCATAAATCGCTTGAGATAAATCACCTAATATAGTGAAAGAATTACCTAGTGTAATTTCTTTTAATACATAAACTTGGAAAGGCGAGAAATCCTGAGCTTCATCAATAACGACGTGATGGAACTTCTGTCCGATTTCAATTCCTGTTATGCGATGATGTATGTAAATTAAAGCTGGTAAGTCTTCCACATATACTTCTTTTTTACGACAACTCTTTTCTGTTTCTTGAACAAGCTCTTCAGGTAATACTTCGAGTATTTCTTTACTTTTCAACATTGAACTATACAGTGAAAGTGGGCTCATTTTCGGCCAAAAATTCATATATGTGCCCAATCTCTTTGTCGCTTCTTTTTTTAGTAACTTTTTCTCGTTTGTTTCTCCAAACTTTTTCAGTTCAATCTCAATCCAGCGCTTCATTCTGCCGACTAAACGTTCTCGTCTTTTCTTTAATGGATAGTGTTTATATTCAACCTGCATCCATTTTTTAACGTCTTCCACTGGAATAACTGCTTTATCCCATGCCTCAAAATCTTTTGTCGGTACTAATTCTTTTTCAAATTGAATCATTCTTTCTTCAATAAACGACTTGAATTCCAGCGTGCCTTTTAATTTACCGAGCATAACTTTTTTTTCATCGCGATTAATTGAAAAAGCTTCTTTCATTTTTTCTTCTGTCTGCTTCAGTTTCACCGAACCATCTAACGTACGTAATGCCCAATCTGGAAACGTTGTTTGACTAATATTTCCTACCCCTAACTCAGGAAGTACACTCGAAATATAATCTAAAAACAAACTGTTTGGAGCGAATACGATCATTCTCTCCGCTTCAAGTTGTTCACGATATTCATAAATTAAAAAAGCAAGGCGATGTAAAGCGATTGTTGTTTTTCCGCTCCCTGCAACCCCTTGAATTAATAATGGTAAGTTTCTTTCCGCACGAATAATATCATTTTGCTCCGATTGTATAGTCGAAACGATATCTTTCAATTTATTATCTTTATTCTCACCTAATCGATATAGAAGAAAATCATCAGCATGCGAGACATCTTCATTTCCTTTTACATATGTATCAACAACACGTTCTAGTTCTCTTTTTCGAATGGAAATGTTTCGCTTTAAATAAACATCGCCTTCTACTAATCCGTCTGGTGAATGATAAAATGCTAATTCATCACCACCGGTAAATGAATAAAACATACTCGCGACAGGTGCTCGCCAATCAATTACAATTGGTTTCATCGTATCTTTATCTGAAACACCTACTTTACCGATGTAAATTGGCATTACGTCTTCCTTGCCATCCTCCCGAAAATCTAATCTTCCAAAGTACGGCTCATGTACACCAATACGTAAGCTTTGTCTATTAGACTCCCTCATACTTTCAAGAATTTGCTCTTTAAAATCTTCTCCATAATAAACCGGAATTTTTTCAAGCTGTTCTAATTGATCATCCATCGTACTTAAAGTATCTTTCATTTTTTGTAACTCTGCGTCAAAAATGTTGTTCATTTGATGATTCCCTCCTGTCCGTTCCAATTTTTTTAGTCAAGACATAATTGTATTAAAAACCCATCCATAAAGTCAATAGTTAGATTGAGAATTTTCCGAAATAAAGAAAAATACAAAAAATATGCCTCTTTATCTAAGATTTTGAAGTATCCTTAAAACAAAATTTTCTCTCTCTTTATTTTCTTCCCTTCATAGATTGCTTACAAACAATCTAGATGGCACTGTATGTGAAAATAATCATTCTATTTATCCGAATCATTCCACTGACGACTTATTTCTAGGCCATAATCCATATCGTAAACTTCTTTTATAGCTTTAACTTTTTCAAGACTTGCATCGCTAAATACAGGTTTATTTTCAAAAGAATGTAGAACGATTCTTTCAAGAAGAACGCCTAGCGAAATATCATGATATTCTGCCATTGCTTTCAAAACTTTTACCATTCTTTTTTCCATCCTAATACCAGTTTGCACACGTTCAACTTTAATTTTTGTATTTTTTTCATTTATTTGTTCATTATTTTGTTTCATAACTTCACATCCTTAATGTAAAAAACGATATTTTGTTACCACGATAACAATGTATCATTATAACATTGATGTATGTTTTGTCAATTGTGTCATTTTATTATTGGTTAAACATAGTAGATTCTCGCCCTATTACTATTATCAAGATAATGTAATTTTGTATCCATATAACGAAAAAAACGCTATTCTTTTTATAGAAATATACAAAAAGGATGGCGTTTTTAATATGAATTTATCGATTTTTAATGAACTAGTATTAGTTTCCAAATAATCACAACGATATATGCCGCCTAATAATTTGGAGTGCTTAGTTAAAAAGATCTGATTCGTTTAACAAACAAGTGAATATAGTAGACCTATGTGTTTGGTTTAGCAAAAACATAGCTCATACTTCATTAACCCAACCTTTCAGTCGATTAGAAGCTAATAAAAATATTTACATGAGTACGGAAGCACTTAACCAACAATCTATATCAACTATTTTCGTCGTATTTGTTTATTAGATTCTACAAATTTGAAATCCCCCTCATACACATAAACTTATCTTAATGTGTATGAGGGATAAGCCCTACCTTTTCTTTATTTCTTTTTTACTTTTATACGATAAGATAAGCAATCATATAGTGAAGCTTGCTCTTTATATCGCGATTGTTCAAAATCAAATGCTCCGCCTGGGAAGAATCCTACTATACTTAAACCTGCTTCATCACATAGATGGCTAATCTCTTCTATTGTATAGCAACGTAAAGACTGTGTCACAATATCATTTGGATAATTAGGATTCCACCAATGATCTAACATTCTTTCATTTATACTATCATATTCATATTTTCGCATAGCTGAACTTAATGACATTTCTTGTCCACTTATCTTTTTCCAATACAATGGTTGATAAATATCAATAAGTGCACATCCATCATCCTTCATCCAATCTTTAATCCGTTTTAGTAAAAACAATTGCTCATCATCTGTTCCTACACCAAATCCATCTAAATAACTTACTACATCAAATTCTTCCGAAATGTCAATTTGATAGAAATCACCATGGTAAATCGTAATATCCTTACTTGAATGATCTCTTGCAAATTCAACTAATTCTGTTACAAGTTCAACTGTAATCATTTTTACATTTAACTTAGACATCGCCCTTGCGAATCCACCATTTCCTGCACCAAGTTCTAACATCGTTTGAAATGGATGACCAACTTGTTCTTGAACTTCTTTAGCAACCTGCTCTAGCCAGTTTTCTGTATTTATATCATAATTCGACAGTTCAAATTGTTTTTTGTAAAATTCCTTCACATTTAATTCGTTCATTATTATTCTCCTCCCGCAATAGATTTTTCTACTACAGGTGAGAAACTAAATTTCTGATACCCATGAAAAATCCCCCTTATTATTTCCCTATATTTACAATTTATCAAAATAATAAAAATTTTAAAAGTATAAATTCAAAAAGCAGATAATGGATTATTCCACTATCTGCTTTCGCATCATTCTATAGCTGCTTTTATTTTCCTTTTTGATACTCCACCCAATCACCAGAAATGATAACTTTCTTTAACATTTCTCTATCTTGAGCAACATACACATATGCATGTGTTTCTATATCCCAAAAATAAATAGTTTGGGTGATCCGGTCATATAAATCACTCTCGGGATTACCTGTATATTCTTCAAGTTCATCTAATTTTTGCAGAACATCACTATTTACTTCATAAACTTCCCCATATACTTTTTCCTCGTTTGAACAAACCATTGCAGGATACCCTTCGTTTGTATCAAATAATTTGCCATACGTCCATGCTCCGTCTGCGATGCATGTTGCACCTTGCATATAATGAGCATTCGTTTGCTCTTTTCTTAACGTGCCATACACGAAAACATGATGCATATGTCCCTATCCCCTTTTTATTGCTCTCTACTTTCTAATTTGTAAATATGCACGAATCATAAAGTAACTCACTTCACCTGGAAGCTGTTCTTTAATAGATTTCAAACCACCTTCTGCATTTTGTACGGCGGTTTCAATAAGAGCTTCATACGCTGCTGGAACAAAGCTTTGCCACTCTACTTCCATACCATCTTCAAAAGAACGGATTAAGTGGTTTTCAATCGTTTGTCTTGATAGACCTCTATCTTTCGCAATCTCATTTAGATCAATGCCTTGTTTATACATTTCATACGTTTCTATATGAGAATTCGCTGAAGCTTTTCCTGATTTTTTACGCTCTAAAATAACTTCAGTCTTAATTGTTTCAGCATAGTTTGGATTATCCTCAATAAAGTGCTGAACTGCTTGTAAGAAGTGAGACCCGTACTTCACAAGTTTGTGTTCTCCGATTCCTTTTACAGTTAGGAGTTCGGAGTCACTTTGTGGCATTTTCGCACACATATCTTTTAACGTTTGGTCAGAGAAAATAACGAACGGCGGTACACCTTCTCCTTGCGCAATTTCTTTACGCACTTCACGAAGCACTTCAAATAAAGGATGGTCTTGAACAATTTGTCTCGTTTCCACCCGTTCTTTGCGTAAAACATTCTCTTTACCAATTAATACTTCTTTTCCTTTTTCTGTTACTTTTAATGTCGGATACGTACCATGTTCAACTGCAATTAACTCTTCTGAAATTAAAAACTCAATAAACTCACTGACTTCTTTCACACTACGGTTTGACAAAAGACCGTATGTTGGCAAAGTATGAAAATTAAATTCAATGACTTTCTTATTTTTAGATCCAGTTAATACTTGTGCAATCATTTGCTTTCCGAATCGTTGGTTCGTTCGAATCATACAAGATAGTACCATTTGTGATTCTCTCGTCACATCGATACTTTCACGGTCGTCCGTACAATTACCACAGCGGCCACAATCTTCCTTCGGCTCTTCTCCGAAGTATTGCAAAATAAATGATTGTAAACATTGTTCTGTATGACAGTAATCGGTCATATTTTGGAGTTTTTCAAGTTCGTTTGAAAAACGTGATTCTCCAGTTGATTGATCGATTAAAAAGCGTTGTACTTGCACATCTTGAGAAGAATATAACAAAATACATTCACTATCTAATCCGTCACGACCAGCACGTCCTGCTTCTTGATAGTAACTTTCCATATTTTTTGGCAGTTGATAATGAATAACGTAACGGATATTCGATTTATCAATCCCCATTCCAAACGCTGATGTCGCTACCATAACGCTGATTTCATCTCGTAAAAAGAGTTCTTGCTGTTCATTTCGATCGTGATCGCTCATACCAGCATGATATTTCGATACCGAAACTCCTGCTTTCCCTAAATCTTCATATAACTGATCGACTACTTTTCTTGTAGCTGCATAAATAATCCCAGATTCCTTCTGATTTTGACGAATATAATCTGCTAAATACGCATTACGATCCTGTCCTTTAATTACTGAAAACGATAAGTTCTCACGTTCGAACGTTGTCATAATTGTATTTTCTTGATTAATTTCAAGCGTGTTACAAATATCATCACGCACTTGTGGTGTCGCTGTTGCTGTTAATGCTAAAACGAGCGGTTTTTCTGGAAGATAATCTAATATGCGATGTATATGTAAATAACTCGGGCGGAAATCATGACCCCACTGCGAAATACAGTGCGCCTCATCAATCGCTATCATCGGGATTTTCATATCGATAAGTTGATCAACAAACTCCATAGAATCAAGACGCTCAGGCGCCACGTAAAGCAACTTGTAATGCCCTTGTTTCGCCAATTGAATTCGTTGATTCGCTTCTGTAATAGAAATAGAACTATTAATATATGTAGCGGAAATACCGTTTTGTATTAATGTATCTACTTGATCTTTCATAAGTGAAATCAAAGGTGAGATAACTAATGTCGTTCCTTCGAATACTAATGCGGGAATTTGATAACAAATTGACTTACCACCGCCCGTAGGCATAATACAAACTGTATCTTTCCCATCTAATACATTTTTAATTGTTTCATCTTGTCCTCTTCGGAATGACGAATAACCGAAATAAGACGCTAAAAGTTCTTGTGCTTTTGTAAACAAAAAAGAGTCACCTGCTTTTCTATATCTTTCATCTATTCCTATTATATCATCACTTATGCGTCATGAAAGTGCTGAATGAAAGAGTTATATAATCTGTCATCAAATTGATTCTCGCCACTTTGAATTTTATAAGTATTTGAGTTCTAGTTGCTTCCTACGTTTTACAATATAAAAAACACAAATCTAGTACATAAGAAGAAAAAATTTCAATATAAATATTCATTTTATTCCCCTTCCTAGAATACTACTAATCGTATACATATGAATTTGAGGAGGTTAAATTATGAAACGTAGTTACAATAGTTCCATCAAGCCTAAAGAATCAAATAAACAACTCCAATTCTCTAATAATGATGCGTGGAAATATGAATCATTTTATAAGTATCAGCCCTTATTTTCTTATAGCAAGCTTATGAATTTCCTTTCTCAACTTTTTAAACGTTAATACATGTGCCAAATATATATCATTCAAACAAATTTTCTCAACATATAACTTATAGACTTACTACAATACAGTTGTTACCATATATAATAATCTGTTAGATAAACCCCTTATGTTGACCTGCTTAAAATTAGCAGGTCTTTTTTATCCTTACATATTGCAATGTATGATATCCTGGCTGAAAAGTCTTTTCTCCATTTTAGAACCCTATTCCACTCTCCACAAATGATTATAATTCCAAAAAGCAAAATATAAATCCGCTACATTCATACAAGCAATTCATTTTTTCTCAATACACAAAGTAAATTTCATTTGTTATTATGAAGATACTCTAGATGAGTCTTTGCTCATCAACATTATCTAGTTAAAGGGGTCTGCCGCGGGAAGCAGATCCCTTTAACTTTATTAAAAATTATCCTTTTCATTTGGACGCATTTACCAGGTTATTTCGAAAGAATTTTATGCTAATATTACGTAGTCGAGTCCGACATCTCGGCAATACCCTTTTGAGGTCCTGCAATTTCCCTTGCAGGACCTCTATTATTTTAAAATTCTTTTGATTCATATATATCATAAGTGCGTTTTTCATTCCCCTTCAACTTTCTCCTTTTCCAACTCTCAAAAAAACTCTTGGACACGTAACTTAAAAATAACGTTTATCATATTGTGAGATATACATGTTCAAAGGAGTGTAACTATTTATGTATACTTATTGGCAATCGTATTACTCCCCTTATCATATCAATAATGGAAACTTCGATTCATTTGTACGAAATTACCGAGTTAGTAAAAACGAAAACTTTTTAAAAGGATATATGCGTTCTTTATGGGAACAACACGTCACTTGGACGCGATTAGCCATTATAGGCATCATCTTTAACTTGCCAGACGTAAACGTTACTGTTGGACGTCTTCTACAAAATGCAACACATATGGGGCTTTCACTTGAACCATTCTACGGAGAAAATGCAGTAAAAAAATATAGTGCATTAATTAAAGACCACTTAGTAATTGCTGCTGATCTTGTTAAAGCCGCAAAAGCTGGCGATCAAAACGCAGTAGCCGCTATAGAAAAGAAGTGGTACGCTAATGGTGATGAAATTGTTGAGTTTCTAACCAGTATCAACCCATATATAGAAAAAGAAGAATTTAGAAAAATGTTTTATGAGCATTTAGCGTTAACGAAAGCGGAAGCACTCGCCTTCCTAAATAAAGATTATGATGCCAGTGTAAAACTATACGATAAAATTGAAAAAGAAGCATTAGAAATGGCTGATACTATAACAGATGCAATCGTAAAACAATTTCCGCAAGTATTTCAATAAAAATAAGCCGATTTGAAAAAACAAATCGGCTTATTTAGTTTTCTATCAATGATATTTCACCACTCCTCTTTACATTTAACGTATATCGATATATTTTATTAATATCCGTTTTTTATAGGAGGAAATAGTTTGATTAACGCCATTGGTCTCGTATTTATCCTCACAAATAAACACGAGAAAAAGAAGAAAGTTTATCTGAATGAAAAATTCGCATTAATAGACATTATTGATTCTAAGGAAGTATTTGATGATGAAGGTAACTCATTAGTAGAACTAACATGTAAATACAGTATATATTTAGATGAAAAATACTACTGTAAATCTCTCGATGATTATACCGGACAAGTATTCCCCTTCTTAAGCGCTAAAATAGGAAAAGGACTTCTTAGAAACTTAAATTATTACTTTTCTTACGTTGATGCCTATGATAAAAAACCACCTGTTAAGGAAATAAGACCTCTTATGAAACAAGTAACTAACAGATAGCGCTAATTGCCAAAAAGAAAGTATCTAACTTCGGATGCTTTCTTTTTTGAATCACTTGATCGCTAACTTTCATCCTCTTCTAAATATATGTATCCAAGCATACTTTAAAATAAAAACATTGGAGGATTAAGCTGAATGAAATATTCAGAAACAATCGTAAGTAAACGGCTTCGAAAACTTAAAACAGCTGGTATGTTTTTTATACTATTTTTAATCGCATGGCTTGGATATACAAAATTCCTTTATGGAAATGGTTTTCTTATAGAAAAGAAAAATTCAGTTGAAGTAATGAATACTAACGTTACTGGAGAAATAGAAAAGAATTTCGATGTAAACTTACAAGGTTATCGTAAAACGAGCCTTGATATCGTAATAGATGCAAGTAAAACCGATCCGAGCGAACTATCATTAATTGAGCTCATCAATAAATCTTGTTCACGAGATTGCATAGGTGAACCCATAACATATGTGAACTCAAACAATGGTTATATCTTTTATAAGGAATCTAACGGAACTAATGTAACTATAAAGATTAAAAAGCAAGATACATGGGAAATTGTAAAAAAATCCGTTCAAAATGGAATCTAAAAGGTTCATACAAAAAAAGAGTACTTACTTCTAAGTACTCTTTCAAAAAAATTACCACTTACGACATTTATCGTCATCATCATCACGTTTACGATTGCAACGACATTCATCGCAATCACAATGATGTTTACGTTTACAACGGCAATCGTCACAATCTCTACGTCTGCATCTTCCAAACATTAGATCATCCCAAAATCTATTACAATCCCGGAACTGTCTACAACGACAATTATTTCCCATGAATATGATTCCCTCCTAATACATAATAGAATTCCTCATATTCTATGTTTAAAAGGATAAAATGGCTTGTTTACTAGTCTAATTAAAATGTATAAATGTGATGTAATTTGAATCAAATACTAATTCATGCCTACATTTCTTGCTGTGCTTCCACAGCCCCCTTCAACCTCTGCAACATATACCCAATCCCTCTAGATATGTAATGAGAAATGGCTATATTACACGGTTTATAGATGGGTTCGGTTTAACTAAGCGGATAAATTTATAGGATTTGCGACCAAAATGTGACCGCTATTCAAATAATAACTTGCTATTTGACATAATTATTTCCATTTTATTTTATATAAAGATTACTATACTAATCTAAAATTTCTGTGTTTACATTTTTTCTTTTTATCTCATAATTTTAATTTGGAAAAGGGACTTCACAGTAATTTCTCCTATTATATATATAAATCATGTTTAGTTGAATTAGTTTGATTTTATAAGGAGCCGAAAACCTCTAAATGTTTATTTTATAATTACATAATTAATCCTAACATCTCCAAAAATTGATATAATGATACAGTTATTAATAACCATTAGGGAGATATACAACATGAACTATACAAGTATGCCAAAAAGAATAGGTATGGTTAAGCGGACTCCATTCGCTTCGGTACCGAAGAAATTCAACGGTATTGGTAAGATTGTTAAAAAACAAACAAAAGTGGAGCGCCCTACATTAACCCAAGACGAACAAGAAATTATTGAAAACAAGTTATTATGTTCATTTCTTTCTGAAGAGAAGATGTTGATTACTTATTATAGAGATGGTCATTTACTTAATAGATATATGACTGTAACTGACATAAATCCGATAAAGAATTTAATAACTTGCACTGATGCATCTTATAACAGAATCTTCCTTAAATTTATAGATATAATTGATTTGAGATAAAAAACATACAGTTTTCCAAATATAACCGGGAATAAAAATGAAAGAATCTTGTATTCTAAGTTAAATACAGACAGAGCAAGAGTGTAATTTCTTATGAGAGTTAGCAAGATAAAGGCTGTTTGTTATGGTTATCGAATACAAACTCAATAGAGAAAGCAGAGGAAGCAGTTAGATAAATTCATACCACCATTTACCACCTGGTCTAGTATCCATCCACCAAGTAATCTTATCTAACTCTGCATTAGGTAGGACATCGGTTTGGATATAACATAGTCCAGAAAGTGGATCAACATTAACATTACCTTTTATTCCTCGTTCTGCCATAGCTTGAATAACTTCATCTAAGGAGTTAGTACCGAATCCACCTGACTTAACGTATTGATATCCACCATTAGAACCGCCTTTTTCTCCACCATCCCCAACAGTTTGTCCCGTTAGAGCGTTAGGAATCCTACTTTACTTTTTAACTCTCCGTTATATCCTGCTGCGCTTCCACAGCACCCTTCAACCTCTGCAACATATACCCAATCCCTCTACATCCTTCTAATGGATATGTAATGATTTCTTCTGGATATAACTTCGTCACTACTTTTTTATGCTTCTTGCCTGCAAGTAAGACAATTTCATCAAACTGAAGTAAGTCTTTTTTAATCATCTGTTTTTGTAATTGTTCTATACTAATAATCTCATTACTCTTTGAATCAAATGCAAGATCATAGTTTTCCTTTACAATATCATTTGGTCTTAAAAATCCATGCTTTGCTGATAATATAACCCAGTTCTCGAAAAACTCAGTTGCATACGCCTGACATGCTTTTCCGAATGGACTAATATATACATCTTTTGCCTCTGCCTCTCCAGAATATGGGTACTTATCCCAAATCTTCTTCTTTCCGCATGGAATTATGCATAACCTTTTCATCATTATTTCTTACCTCGCTTCTATCTTTCTTATGAAATATCAATTTTTCAGTACATTTTTTTACAGAATACTATATAATAATCTCGAAAGATAAAATTACATTATCTTCTATATTTAGTTTGATTTAGAACAGTCTATTAAGCATATGTATTATTACATAAACACACCGTACTAAAGTCACTTTCATACAGCATGCATACACCTCATCCTTTAGTGAATTTGTAAAGATTTCGTAAAATCAAGTACACTTAATCTCCCAATCGCTATTCAATAGTACAATATATAAATGTATTATAAAAAGGAGGTGAACAACTATGAAAAATATACTCCCAGCATTATTAGCTTATATTATTGTTTGTATCATCGCGATTATCATTCCAGCATCTGACGGCTATAATACTGTAGGTTGGAAATTCTTTGTTGGGCAAGCGTACGCAATACCTATTTTCATTATTGCTGCTATTATTACATTTTATATAAATAAGAAACGATCTTATGAATAAACGATAAGTAGGATAGCTATTGCTATCCTTTTTTATTTCCCATCTGTAATTTTATAATAAAAAAGGACAAGCAGCCACTCCGGCTACTTGTCCTTTCTGTTTATCCATACTCAATAATATTAAGCTTGGAATGTTTCTGTTAATACAGGAACGATTTGTTTTTTACGAGATACAACACCTTTTAAAGTAGCTGTGTTATTTTGTAATGTTACGTTGTATGCTTTCTCAACAACGTTTGCTTCTTTACCGATCGCAAGGCCAACAGAATCGTTAGTTAAGATGTCAGTTACAACGAATAAGAATAGGTCTAAACCTTTTTCTTCTACTACTGCAGAAATAACTTTTTCAAGTTCCGCTTGGTGTACAAGAACGTCGTTTGTATCAACAGCGTTTACTTGTGCGATTTCAACTTTCGCGTTACCCATTTGGAATTCTTTAGCGTCAAGGGAGATTAATTGCTCCATTGTTTTTCCGCTTAAGTCAGCACCAGCTTTTAACATTTCTAAGCCGTAGCTATCTGCATCTACACCAGCGATTTCCGCTAATTCACGAGCTGCTGCTACGTCTTGTTCTGTGCAAGTTGGAGATTTGAATAGTAAAGAATCTGAAATAATTGCAGATAACATTAAACCTGCAACTTCTTTACGAATTGCAACACCATTTTCTTTGTACATTTTGTTTAAGATTGTAGCTGTACAACCAACTGGCTCACAACGGTAGTATATAGGATCGCTTGTCTCAAAGTTAGCAATACGGTGATGGTCAATAACTTCTAACACACGAACAGATTCGATATCGTTAGCACTTTGTTGGCGTTCGTTATGGTCAACTAAAATAACGTTGTCCACTTCGTTTGCTACTGTCTCAACAAAACGCGGTCCTTCTACTTTAAAAGAGTCTAACGCAAATTGAGTTTCACCGCTGATTTCGCCTAAACGTACAGGCTCAGCATTCATTCCTAATTCTTTTTTCAATTCTGCATAAGCAATCGCAGAACAAATTGCATCTGTATCTGGGTTTTTATGCCCGAAAACTAGTACTTTTTCCATGTTTTCCACCTCTTCATGAAAAGGATATCTTAAAGAAGCAAATATGACAATATTTAAAGCGTATTTTTTTATAAATAATTGCAGTTTCTTCTATATTTTTCATCGTTTTCACAAAAAAAGACCATCTAAAATATTTTAGATGGTCAAAGGTTATCTTTTCGTTAAAATAAAGATGGAACTTGCACTACGTTATTAACTGCGAAATTGGCAAAGGCAGTCTAATTATCGAATAGCCCTCTTCCTCTCAGATTTGCGGACACAGGCTCCTTTCCTATTTCACGTGCCCATATAGATAACTGGCCGATATGGTGGATTTCGTGGACAATGACATGACGTATTATCTCTCCGTGTGTACATTCAATGACTCGGCGCCTAATTGGTGCGTCTCTAGAGCTAATCGGTTCTTCATTGAAATCAGTTTCTGAAAGTTTCCGAGAATCCATTTCATTTGTCCAAGATGTCACAAATCGCTTCACTTTCTCATGGTATTGAGCTGAAAGATTTTTCACTTTTTGCAAGCTGGCATACTCTTCAAACAACGGCTCCTCAAGCACTGGTTCACCTCGCAAACCTAAGATCCACATATATTCCACATCTACAATGTGAAATAAGGTATGTAGGATACTGCCGAACCCACCGAACCGTTTCTTTAATAGTTCTTCATCCGGTATGTCTTCGCACAATGTAAACCAATCATCACGAACTTGCCAATTATATTGAAACAGTTTCAACATCACAGCAACCTCCATCTTTCAGATTAACATTTAATATTCACCAAAAGACTTCAAAATCCCTATTTAAATAATAACTCTAAAAAACCTATTAAAACCTTCTACAAACTGGCTCTTTAATTGAACATTCCAGATGAAGTTAAAGGGTCAAAAGAAAAACACTATTGTACAGGGTTTTATCAAACTTTATTTTAAATTATCAATCTTTTTTACAAATCAATACACAGACATAATAACAAATATGTCGTTTGAAATTATCTCCCTTTTTAAATAAAAAACTAAATCATTTTATAATAAATAACCGTTGCATCTAACTCACCATTTGGAGAAATCGCATACCCTGGTATTTTGCCGGATTCTTGATAGTCTAATGACTTGTACAATCTATTGGAAGGATCTCCTTCTCTAGTATCTAACACTAAAAGAGACCTATTTTCTTGCTTTGCTCGTTCCTCTGCTTTTTGCATAAGTGAACGTCCAATACCGTTACGTCTAAAGTTTGGATGAGTCATTAACTTACAAATTTCAGCTCTATGGATCCCGTTCGGCTTTGTAACTAGATGTAGTTGAACACTGCCTGCCACTTCATTGTTTATTTTAGCAACATACAATATCACTTCTGGTGCTAATACAGTTTGCCAATACTTCGCTGCTTCTTTTTCTTCTAGTGGAGGTAAAAAACCTATTGACGCTCCATCATCTACTACAGTTTTCAACAGTTCAGAAAGCTCTTCAATATCATTTTCTAGTTGCTTACGTTCTTCAATTACTATACTTCGCATTCCTTTTCCCCCTTTTGTTTCATTGTAGCAATTTTTAAAGCAGGAATAATGAAATTCTAAGATGAAATTATTTAAAATATGATTTTTTAGAGAAAGGATAACTATATGAAATATATATTAGATAGGAAATATGCAAGAGAATTGCTGGATTGGGCATATGAAGAAAACCCAGGTCCGTGGTTCGAACATTCACGTAATGTTGCCCTTGCAACTGAAAACATAATTGTAAAATTTATTAATAATGGGTACGACCTGGATGCTGACATAGCATACAATGCTGCCCTCCTGCATGATATAGGAAGGTATAAAGGTTTTACTAAATCTGTTATTCATTCCTATGATGGTTATATGTATATGAATGATTTAGGGTATACAGGAAACGCCATTATATGTGTGACACATTCATTTCCTTGCAAAAATGAGCATATAGATATCGCAGCGGAGTGGAGCCTTGTTCCCGATTATATGGAAAGCCGGTTAATTGAAATATTGAATGAAAATAGTGACTACGACTTATACAATAAGGTTATTACCCTTTGTGATGCACTTGCTGATGCGGAAGGCTTTACTACTCTTGAAAAAAGATTGATTTCAGTTGGTTTACGACATGGAACAACCTCTCATACCTCTTTACATTGGAAGGGATTCTACACAATTAAGAATGAATTAGAATCTTTAATCGGTAAGAGTATATACACACTTCTCCCTGATGTAGAGAAATCGATTTATAAAAATATAGAATATTAAAATAAACGAAACTTAAAAACGATAGAATTTGTATTTATGATTCTAAAAAACTCTTTGAAAAGTGGAGGGATAAATTATTAGTAAAATGGGATTTGACTTGATAGAACATAAAGATAACTTTGATTTTGGATATGAAGATATAGTAAGTATATCTAGCAGATGTAAATTTTCTAACTGTTCGCATACTAATGAACCACACTGTGCAGTTCAAAAAGCTCTCTCTGACGGAATTCTTTCTGAAGAAATATTTAATAATTATTATAGAGATATAAATGAGGCACAATATGTTTCTGCACAAAATAATAAAACAAAAGCTATCGATTATATGAAACAACTGAAACTCTTTCAAAAAAATTAGGCTAAAATAAAAAGCTCTCCTTACAAGCTTATTTTAAGGAGAGCTTTCTCATGTTTAATGAATTTGATTTTTCAATTCCACCATACACTCTTGCACTAAAATCATTGCTTAGCACTTTTCAGTTCTCCTGAAATTGCATCTAAAACACAACAAGCTTCTAAAATCACTTTACTAAGATCAGCCTTTTTGTTTACGACCAAACAAGGACCATATATAACCCTGATTAAAGATTGAATTTTCAGTTTTTTAATACTAGAAATTTGCATGTTTAAAATTTAACACTATCATCCGCCGATACTTTTTCTTTAGAATTTTTCCTTTCAACCTCTTTACTCCGCTCTTCCCAAATCGTTAAACCTTCAATTCCTACTTTTTTAGGATCAAAAACAGGATCTTTTCCTTCTTTTTTCTGCGTTTCATAATCTTTTAACACTTTTAATGCAGTTTTGCTTAACAATAGGATTGCTATAAGGTTTAACCATGCCATACTACCAATTCCTAAATCTCCGAGGTTCCATAAAAACGAAGCTGATTCTACACTACCGATGTATACCATAATTAAAAATCCAATTTTTAATACTGGTTTTAACCAGCTATATTTGAGCCCACCATCTAAATAAGTAAGCGTCGTTTCAGCGATATAGTAGTAAGCGAGTAAAGTTGTAAATGCGAAGAAGAAGATTGCGATTGAAATGAACATTGGACCAAATCCAGTCATAACAGTTTCAACTGCTTGTTGTGTATAAATTGGACCTGCTTCCACATTTCCTATATTCCGTACAATTGCGCTTTTCCCTTCAGGTATAACATTATACATACCTGTTATTAAAATCATGAGAGCTGTTGCTGTACATACTACAATTGTATCGATATATACAGAAAAAGCTTGAACTAACCCTTGTTTTGCAGGATGCGATACTTCAGCAGCTGCAGAACTATATGTTGCTTCTCCTACACCCGCAACGTTTGAAAATACTGCACGCTTTACTCCCCATGCAATAGCTGCCCCAACGATTCCTCCAAACATTTCATTTACACCAAATGCACTTGAGAAAATTAAAGCAAACATACTTGGAATTTCCGTTACATTCGCAATTAATACGATACATGTAACAATTACATACCCAATTGCCATAAATGGAACTAACATTTGTGAAACACCTGCAATTCTCTTTACTCCACCAAAAATAATCGCTGCCAATAATACAACTAAAAATATACCAGTTATATATTTACTAATGCCAGAAGAGTTTTCAAATCCAACCGCGATACTACTTGATTGAATCCCTGGTAATAAAACGCCATATGAAAGTGTTACAACCACCGCTACAATGACCGCAAACCATTTCATTTTCAAACCTTTTTCAATGAAATATGGTGTACCACCGCGGTATTCATTTCCTACTTTACTTTTATATACTTGTGCTAATGTTGATTCAACAAATGCACTAGCCGCTCCTAATAGAGCCATCATCCACATCCAAAATACAGCTCCAGGTCCGCCAAAAGCGATAGCTGTCGCGACCCCTGCGATATTCCCTATTCCAACCCTACCTGATAACGCCAAACAAAATGCTTGAAAGGATGATATCCCAGTCTCTGAGCTCTTTCCTTCAAATAATAGTTTAATCATCTCTTTAAAATAACGAATTTGTAAAAAACGAGTTGCAATTGTAAAATACACTCCTGCTCCTAATGCAAAAACAACTAAACCAATACTCCATACTTGCCCTACTAACCATTCTACTAATTTCTCCATCCAAATCCCCCTTATAATTCTTTTGAAAAAGCAATTTTATATATAAGAAAAAGGACAACCTTTATCCTACCTACCAGTTGTCCGCATCTCTTACTATATTTCATCATTCTTTTATCCCGCTATTTGTGGGTAGTATGATTCCCACCTCATGCGTTGAACACAGAGGAAGTAAGGTGGAAAATCACCTACCCGTAAATGCCTGATTGGTTCAACTACTATTCAGCAGGGATGAAAAGACTCCCGACTGAATAGAGTATCACTTAATATTTACCCAAACACTTTTCACTTCTGTATAGTTATCAAGGGCGTATGAACCTAATTCCCGTCCAACACCAGATTGCTTATATCCACCAAATGGTGCAGCAGCATTTTCTAAGTTATAATCATTAATCCACACTGTTCCTGCCTTTAATTTATTGGCAACTTGATGCCCTGTTTTAATATTTTGTGTCCATACACCCGCAGCAAGCCCATATGAAGAGCGATTCGCTCTTTCAATTACTTCTTCTGTCGAATCAAATGGAAGTACAACGACAACTGGTCCAAAGATTTCTTCCTTAACAATTGTCATATCATCAGTAACATTTGTGAATACGGTTGGCTGTACAAAATAACCTTTTTCAAATGCACGTTCACCGCCAGCTGCAACAGTAGCACCTTCAGCTTTTCCTTGTTCAATGTAATTTAGCACACGCTCTTGTTGTTTTTTAGATACGAGCGGTCCCATTTCAGTTTCCGCCTCCATACCTGCCCCAAGCTTCACTTCATTTGCCATTTTTACAAGTTCATTTACGACTGTTTCATAGTGCTTTCGATGAACGAAAACTCGAGATCCTGCGCTACAATTTTGACCATGATTATACATAATTCCTTGGAACGCACCGTTAATCGCTTCTTCTAAGTCAGCATCTTCTAAAATGATGTTTGGTGACTTACCACCAAGTTCTAGTGTTACATGTTTAATTGTTTCTGCAGATTGACGCATAATATATTTCCCTGTAACTGTTGAACCTGTGAAAGCTACTTTATCAATATCATGATGGTTTACAATTGCCGATCCTGCTTCTTGGCCGAAACCTGGTACAAAGTTTACAACACCGTTTGGAAAACCAGCTTCTTTAAAAAGCTTCGCTGTATATAGTAAAGATAAAGGTGTTTGCTCTGCTGGTTTTAATACAATCGTACAACCTGTCGCAAGAGCGGCTCCCATTTTCCAAGAAGACATAACGAGCGGAAAATTCCATGGAATAATTTGACCTACAACACCAACCGGTTCATGGCGTGTGTAATTTAAATAATCTTTTGAAATCGGAATTGTTTGCCCGATAATTTTTGTAGCCCATCCCGCGTAATAACGATAATTTTCTACAGTTGCTGAAATATCATCATCAAGTGCTACTTGATATGGTTTTCCATTGTCTAAAGCTTCTAGCTGTGCTAATTCTTCTCTATGCTCTTCAATTAAATCTGCTAATTTATAAATAAGATGTGCTCTTTCAGCAGTAGTCATCTCTGCCCACGGGCCTGATTCAAAAGCAAATCTCGCCGCTTTTACTGCGATATCAATATCTTCTTCTTGTGCTTCACATACGACGGCTAGCACATCTTCTGTCGCTGGATTGTATGTTTCAAATGTCTTTCCACTAATAGAAGGAACAAATTCGCCATTAATAAACATTTTAATTTCTTCATTTAAAAACGCTTTCACTTTTGGTTTCAACTCAATGTTTGTCGTTAACATATATGCTCTCCTCCTTGTTTAAACAGCTGCATGAGCTGCAATTTTTGATAAAATCGTTTGAAGCTTTTGATCTTCCTCTTCAGTTAATCCTAATCTCGGATAACGAGAAGGTCCCCCGGCTTGTCCGTGTAGTTCCATTGAACGTTTAACGATTTGTACATATTTCCCTGATCCTTCAAGAAACTCACAAAGTGGTAAAATAGCATCGTTCATTTCCCACGCTTTTTCTAATTCACCATTTTGAAAATGCTCATACATTTTCGTAACGAGACCTGGAACGATATTTCCTGCTACCGAAACCCATCCCGAGGCACCAACTAAATAAGATTCCATAACTAAATCTTCAGACCCACAGAAGACTTGAAAAGCACCTTCGCCTTGTCTTACTAAATCTCTCGCTTTGCGAATATCTCCGCTAGACTCTTTAATATGTGTAACATTTTCACACTCTTTTCCAATTCGAAGCATAAGCTCTGTACTCATATCAACCCCAGAAGTAAATGGATTATTGTATAACATAATTGGTATGTTCACAGCGTTTGAAATTTCTTTAAAATGAAAATAGATTTCTTCTTCTTTCGGTTTACAATAATACGAGTTTATAATTAGTGCACAATCTGCTCCATGTGCTTCTGCATGTTTCGTATACTCAATCGTTTCTTTCGTCGTCTCCGCAGCAGTTCCAACAATTACTGGAATACGGCCATCAACTTCTTTCAATACTGTTTCTACCATTCTAAATTTTTCTTCTTTTGATAAACTTACAAACTCTCCTGTACTACCGTTAATGATAATACCCGCAACCTTTTGATCAATAAAGTAGTTTACATTTTGTTTTACCCCATTCCAATTGATCTCTTGAAACTCATCCATCGGTGTTATTAATACTGGAAATGCCCCTTTAATTTTTTGCATATTTATCTCTCCCTTTAATATTTTATTTTAATAAGAAACCTGTCGGAAACGGATCCGTAGGGTCTAATAGAAACGTCTGCATCCCTGTAATAAACCCTCTACTTTCAAAACGGAAAATGTATCCCGTTTCTTCCTTCTTCACTTTTTCAACTGTTATAAAGCTATTAAATATACTTTCATTTTTAAAAGGTTTATCCGTTATAAAATCATTTTTAAATAAAGCATGAACATAAGACACAATTGTAGAAACAAATCCCGGTGAACGCACAATAAAGTTATCTTCATGAAATGTAATTGTCTTTATATTGTTCTCTTCTTTTTGCAATGAATCTACTAAAATAAGCCTTTTAATTAGAGAGTGTTTTTGTATGGCCTGAAGTGTAGCTTCTCCCCATTTTTTCAATTCAGAAATGTTTTCAATACGAATTTCTGGTGATTTCGTATCCTTTTCTACAACTGCATATACTTTATCTGCCTGTATAAGAGAGTAACTTATATTACCAATCTTTAAGTCTTTCTCAACCATGTAACATAGTTTGCTTTCAAACGAAACAGATATAACTTCATCATGCTCTACATATGCATGAACTGAAAAAATACCAGATAGCGTTTCAATTTTGTATTGATTAGACTCCCTCTTTTTTAAATATCCACTTTCTAGTAACATCGTTATTACGGCGACAATACCACCATAATGAAGAGGGATTGATCCTTCATGATTAAAAAACAATACAGCTGCATCCACTTCCTTATGAATAGAAGGAACGACAATACATCCATTTAAACCGATAAAACCACGTGGTTCATTTAATAAAAGCTTCATTTCTTCTGCTAATTCTCCTGAAAATTGTTCATTTAAATGTTCTAAACTGTAGTAGTATTTGCATGGTACGTCTTTCATTACACGAAATGCTTCGCCAGCTACGTGCACATCTACTGCTGTATAAATTTTTTGAATGTTCATTTTACATCCTCCGTTTCATGCTCCATCGGCGGAATTAGCAAAAAGCCTTCTTTAAGCGGATCCTTTTCATTGTAAAAAAATCTATGCATTCCCATAAGCCAAGCTGATCCCGTAATCTTCGTTACTACAGCTTCAATATTTTCGACATATGTTGTATTCATGACACACCCTTTAAATAGAGAACCTACAATACTCTCATGAACGAATTCTTCATCAATGTCGATTTTTTTATGAGCGTATAATACAGCTAACTTCGCTGATGTTCCTGTACCACATGGAGATCGATCAATTCCTCCCGGCGGAACAACAACTGTATTTTTCACATGCGCACTTTCATGAGTAGGATCTGTATAAAATTCAACATGTGTTAATCCTCTTATAAACGAATACTGCGGATGAATGATTTCAAACTTCTCATTAATTGTATTTCTAATATGAATCGCCTTATCAATGATTGTAGATGCGTTTTCTGGTACTAACTCTAGACCTACTGACTTCGCATCGATAATGGCATAAAAATTCCCTCCATACGCAATATCAGCCTCTACAGTTCCAATTCCATCGACGTGTACAGAAATATTTTTCAGTAAAAAAGCTGGTATGTTACAGAAGGAGACTTCTTTCGCCTTACCATTTTGAACAGTAATATCTACTTCAACTAAGCCAGCTGGTGTATCTAGCTTTAAAGAAGTAACCGGTTCAATTACAGGAATTAAACCTGATTCAACTAAAGCTGTACATACACCAATTGTATCGTGACCACACATCGGTAAATATCCACCTGTCTCTATGTATATAACGCCTATATCAGCTTCCGGATGACACGGATCTGTTAATAGTGCTCCCGACATTACATCATGGCCACGCGGTTCATTCATTAACAATTTTCGAATCCAGTCATACTCCCTTTTCATATGTAACATCTTCTCTGACATCGTCTCTCCAATTAACTTAGGAAGTCCGCTAATTAATGTCCTCGTTGGATTCCCGCCTGTATGTGTATCAATTGTCGTAAAAACTCTTTGTGACCTCATCCGTTTAACACCCTTTCTGTAAAACGACTCAAACGAAGTGGTTCAATAGGAATGATTGTTTCTTTTTCATTTAATAACTCTTCAATCACTTTCCCGGTAACTGCTGCAAGACTAATTCCATCACCTTCATGCCCTGCTGCTATAAAGTAGTTCGGAATATGTTCCACTCGTGAAATGATCGGCAAATGATCTTCTGTCCACGGGCGTAAACCAGCATATGAACGAATCACCATCATATCTGCCATTTTCGGATAAAAACGAATTGCTCTATTCGCAATACATTTAATAACCTCATTGTTAATCCTCGTATGAAAGCCTACAAACTCTCTACTACTACCAATTAAAAAATTTTGGCTTTCTGTCGGTTCAAATACAAGTGCCACCCCGTATTTTTCAGTTAAAGCATCCACTTTTCGTTTTCCGCCAAATTTAGAAATTAAATAACCAAATTCCATTACTTTACGGCAACCTACGTGTTGTTGCCTTGAAGCTACAATAATATGTCCCTTTCTCGGTTCAATTGGGATATTCACATCTAACATCTGTCCGATTTTAGGAGCCCACACACCGGCTGCGTTCACCACTTGCTTCGCAGTAAACGTCCCATTTGTCGTTTCTACAATAAAGGAACCATCTATATCTCTTTTCATTTCTTTTACTTCTGTATGATTAAAAGCTTTTGTACCAAATTTCTTCGATTCTGCAAGAAGTGAAAAAGCAAGAAGATATGGATTTACAGTCGAATCCGTTGCACATTCTAAACCACCCAATAAATCATCTGCAAAAAATGGTGATTCTTCTTTTATATCTTGCCTATCAAGCATTCGAAACGGTAATCCAGCTTCTTTTTGACGATTTACCCATTGCTGTGCTGCCTCCATCTCTTCGTCTGACTCACAAACGAGAATGCTTCCTGGTGCCCTATATTCAAATGAGTGCTCCAACTCTTCACTTAGTTCTGTTACTAATTTTTGACTTACTAACGACATTTGGCTATCAAACCCTGGGTCCTTATCAATTGCTAAAATATTCCCGTCACACCGTGAAGACGTTCCACTGACAAATTCTCCTTTTTCAATGATCGTTACGTCTCTTCCGTATTTTGAAGTGTAATAAGCGATAGAACATCCTATAATTCCACCGCCTATTATTAAAACGTCACAGTGCCTCATATATAGCACTCCTCCTTTCTCCTAAATCTCTCACTTTTTATTTATGCAATTGGTGTGCCAACTCTACATACAGAACTATTTATATGAAATATTTTTTATTTGTAAAAATATTTTAAATTTATCGTAAATAGGTGTATTATTTCTTTATCACTGTCTAAATTTTTATACATACCAGGAGGACACTATGACATTTTCATTTCCAACAATAAAAGAGTTTATAAAAATTTTATCAATTGATCGTACAAGCACCATTCAGCACATGAAACAGGAAGGTAAAAATTTTTATTACCTTCCTTCATCTACTGAAGAATGTAGTTGCGCAGTTATTTATGAAGAGGACTCTTTCACTACGTTAATCGAAGCTTTTTCTAACAATTCGGCAGTTGTAATTGTGAACGAAAATCTAGATCCTATATGCTGTGTAACTGCTCAACAAATGATTCCATTTCTTTATAAGTCTTACAATGATCTGCTAGCTTTTTATAACACTGTCATTCAAACGACTGATTCTTCTGTTACCGTCATTGATGAGAAAGAATGCGTTCGTACGTGGACAGATGGCGCTGAAAAAATATTTTCAGTCAAACATAACGAAATTATCGGACAACCGATTACACGTTTTTTTGATTATAAAGATTTAGAAATTTTACAATCATTACATGACGGAAAAAGCATAATCGCCCAGTTCCATCAGCCTCGTCCGGATTTGTTCGTATTAATTAATTCAAATCCAGTTTATTGTAACAATGAAATTATAGGAGCAGTCGTTTCCGAAACTGATGTTACAAATCAAGTCGCTTTGAATGAAAAACTATTTAATATGTCGCATGAAATGCACCGATTAGAACAAGAAGTAGCAAAATATAAAGATACATCCGATCCTTTCCTTGCGATGAATGGAAAAAGCCCTGTTATACAACGAACGATTCAATTAGCTAGAAAGGTTTGTTCAGTGAAATCCACGGTTTTAATACTCGGCGAAAGCGGAGTTGGAAAAGAAGTGTTTGCGAAAGCAATTCATGAAGCAAGTGAAACAGCAAATGCCCCTTTCATTTCAATTAACTGCGGTGCAATTCCTGAAGCGTTATTTGAAAGTGAATTATTCGGTTACGAGCGCGGGGCGTTTTCTGGTGCAAATAGTAAAGGTAAGAAAGGAAAAATAGAGCTCGCGCAAGGCGGTACTTTATTCCTTGATGAGATTGGAGAAATGCCGCTTGATATGCAAGTGAAACTTTTGCGTGTACTGCAAGAACGAAAGTATTACCGAGTTGGTGGAGAAAAAGAAATAAATATTGATTTCCGCATTATCGCTGCTACAAATCGTGATTTACAAGAAGAAATGAGAAAAGGAACTTTTCGAGAAGATTTATACTATCGCTTAAACGTAGTAAGCTTGCATATTCCGCCACTACGCGAAAGACGCGAGGATATTATCGAATTAACCTATTCCTTCTTAAACGATTTTTCAATAAACTATAACAGGCCTATTCGCGACTTACCTTCAAGCATTATGCATGAACTGCTTCATTACAATTGGCCTGGTAATATTCGCGAGCTCCGCAACGTAGTTGAAAGACTCGTCGTATTTGCGACAGACGGCATTATAAAACAAGAATATTTACCGTTTCATACAAATGATACCTTAGACAATCATACGGCTCATTCCCTATTACTCAGCAATAATAATACGATTCTTTCTTTACAAGAAGAAATGGATGAGCACGAGAAAAAGGTAATTGAAAGAGCTTTACGCATTTTAGATGGTAATAAATTAGAATGTGCGAAACAACTTGGGGTAACGAGGGCCACTTTATATAACCGTTTAAAAAGACTGGGGTTACAATAACCCCTTCTCCTCCTCTATGTTGGCATAGTTATTGCATAATAATTTGTGTAAACCGAACTAGAGGAGGAATACATATGACGAATAAAGAGAATTTAATTGTTTGTCGTTGTGAAGAAGTTACATACGGACAACTTCAATCGACAATTGCTGAATATAATTGCTCAGCTCGTGAGTTAAAACTAAGAACGCGTGCTGGTATGGGTTTTTGCGGGGGACGTACATGTAGAACAACACTAGATCGAATGATCGAAAACGCTAACCCTGGTACATCTCCTGACGAGATTCCATTAAAATATCAACCACCAGTGCGTGCAGTTACTTTTGGGGCGGTAGGTGAAAATAAATGAATAGAATTATAAATCACCCTATTTTAGGTAGTTTAAATAGTAGTCAGCGTATCAATTTTCAATTTAATGGTCAACAATATGAAGCATATGAACATGAAACGATAGCGGCCGCTCTACTTGCAAACGGAATAAGAACGTTAAGAGTCCATGAAGATAGCGGGACGCCGCGAGGTATTTATTGTAATATCGGACATTGTTCTGAATGCCGTGTGACAGTAAACAATCAAACGAACGTACGAGCATGCTTAACAGTTGTAGAAAACGATATGGTTGTTGAAAGCGGAAAACAGCATCCAAATATCGTGAGAGAGATGGTGAAAAAGCGATGATTGATGTAATTATTATTGGTACAGGACCAGCAGGATTATCAGCTTCCATCTCTTGTGCACGTTTTGGACTTAACGTACTTGTTATTGATGAATTTATGAAGCCGGGCGGGAGATTGTTAGGACAGTTGCATCAAGAGCCTACTGGGGAATGGTGGAACGGAATAGAAGAATCCAAACGCCTTCACGAAGAAGCAAAATCCCTTTCAGTCGATATTCGGTGCGGTGTTTCCGTCTATAATTTAGATAAAGATGAAAGTTCTTGGTTCGTGCATACAAATATCGGTACGTTAGAAGCACCGTTCGTACTAATTGCTACTGGGGCTGCTGAGTATTCTATTCCCCTTCCTGGCTGGACACTTCCAGGAGTTATGTCAATTGGAGCAGCTCAAGTTATGACAAATGTTCACCGCGTGCAAGTTGGAAAAAAAGGAATCATAATTGGCGCTAACATTTTGTCTTTCGCCATTTTAAATGAATTACAATTAGCCGGAATTAAAGTAGAACATATTGTACTTCCTGAAAAAAGTGAGCTAAGCCAAAAGGCTGGTGAACCAGAAGAAGTTTTGAACTCTCTTTTAAATGCAGCTCACCTCGCTCCTTCTGCTTTTCTGCGTTTAGGTAGCCGTTTTATGAAATATGATTGGATTCGAAAAGCTGGATTAACCTTCTATCCAAATAACGGAATGAAAATAAACGGGACGCCGCTTCATCTTCGTAAAGCTGCGCTTGAAATTATCGGAACAGATCAAGTTGAAGGTGTTCGTGTTGCTAATATTGATTCTAACGGAAATGTTATTAATGGATCAGAAAAGATATATGAGGCTGACTTCGTTTGTATTGCCGGAGGTTTATATCCGCTTGCTGAGCTTGCCGCTGTAGCGGGATGCCCATTCCATTACATTCCTGAACTTGGCGGGCATGTTCCGCTTCATTCAGAAGAAATGGAAACCCCTCTTCCCGGTTTATTTGTAGCTGGAAATATTACTGGAATTGAAAGCGGAAAAATCGCAATGGCGCAAGGAGCTGTCGCGGGTCTATCTATTGCTAAACATGCAAGTGAGAAACGTGACGTAGTCGACCAACAATTACAACAAGCAATGCAAAACGTTCACTCTGTTCGTCAAAAAGCAGCGATTCAATTTAATCCAATGATTGATGTTGGTAGACGGAAGATGAATGAACTTTGGCGTGATTATTCTTCTACATATGCACATACTAAAAAGAGCTGCTGAGATTACTCTCAACAGCTCTTTTCACTACTCGTCCGAGTTATTAAATTTCGCTAATGCGTAAATGCCTTCTTCATCATCTAATTCAAGTTGCAATCTTGCAGCAAATGAATTGACGTTGTATTCTCGATCAAGTAGTAAGCGTAGTGCTTCGATTAAGTTTGCTTGAATTAAAATTTGCTGGCGACCATTTACCTCTACTTCTGCAGAGAAACCGTAGTCATCATCATACATTAGTTCAACTGAAACTTCTTCTGGACCAACTTGTCTTTTTTCAGCGATATATATACAAAGCGCATTTATAAGCTCTTGTTCAGAAATTTTTATTGTTTCCATGCTACTTCATCTGCCTTTTTCTTACGTTGATCTTTGAAGTATTTAAATGCACGAATTGCTAACATTACGATACCAGCCATTACTAACATATTTACCATAAACGCTAATACAGAACCAAGAGCTCCCATATTTGCAAATAAGCTACCCATTAGTAAACCACCAAGACCACCTAGTAATAAGCCTTTCATAAAGCCACCTTTATTACTTTTTGGTGCTGTGTTTGTTGCTTTTGTTTTTGAATCTGTTGTCGTTTTTTGTGAATTTACATTAGAATCTTTTTTGTTTAAATCAACTTTTGAATTTTGACCAGAACTTGGTGTATATGATTTTTTACCAGATTTGTAACTTTTCGCTTCCGCGTGATTTACGAACATAAAGCTACTAGCCCCAAAGATAACCATGAATGCTGTCATTACTGCTACAAGTTTTTTCAACATATTATATCCATTCTCCTTTTATATAGATATATGTGAAATCTACCTTTCTTTTAAAACAAGAATGATAGATTTATTTTAAAACCTTTTTAAAGGTTCTTATGAACTCATTATATGAACTTTTGTCGAAATATGCAAGTATTATTTACTATCGACAATAATTCCATAACAAAGGAAAAATTAAGAAAAACGGAATTGACTTTAAATGAAACAAAACATATTATAAGTTCATAAGAACTTTTTATAATTTTGGAGGTGAAAAGATGGAAACATTTCATCTCACACGAAACGAAATGGCAACGCTCCTTCTATCACTTAGAGGATGGAATCCGAAAAAGCCTCTTAGCATTTTACAAGAAGCTTGGGCAAAGTCACATAAAAAAGATATTGAAAGCGGACAAAGCGTTACAGCTTTTATTACAACCGCACTTTCACCTATTTTTGAAAAATTAATTAAAATCGATGATACGGATGTCGGTTTTTCTTTAAATGAAATAGTTGCGCTTGGTAATCAGATTGAAAACACAAGTTTCTCTGTAACTGCTATGCAAAACTGGGTGAAACGAGATATAAAAGAAATGATTGGCTCCCCTCAAAAAGGGAAGAAATACTCAATCGAACAAGCAGCCTTATTATTCATTGTTGAAGATTTAAAAACAGCGCTTGATTTTGAATCTATTCGCAAACTATTACGACTTATCGTAAATGACCCGGCCGATCGAAGTGATGATTTAATTAACCCCGTTCATTTATATGTAGCTTATTCTTCTTTATTTGAAGAACTAAATCAAGGGAACTGCTTACAACTAAATGCAACTGATACCATTCATACGATCGAAAATATTGTAAAAGAAAAAGCTGATAAAATTGCAAGCAAGTTTGATCAAATTAATAACGAACAACGCGAAGCAATTCGTAACGCTATTATTATTGCTACCCTATCTGTACATACCGCATATGTACAAATGCTAGCGAAACGTTATGTTTCAGCAACGTTATTTTTACAAAATTTAGACGTGAAACCGTAAAAAGAGGAGCCATAGTTTAGGCTCCTCTTTTTGTATTTATAAAAGATAGTATATGAAATATCGATGTTGCAACTAGGAATAGCAAACCCTCCTCCCTATTTTTACTACATATAAAATGAGAAACTTTTAATACTCCTTTCATTTTCTCTTCATGAAAACTCAATTTATTTCCTTTATTATAAATACGAGAGATAAAAAGTATTGAAATAGCAATCCCCTATGTAAATAAGGTATAATTTACACATAGTGAACCTTTTATGTTGTTAAACAAAAGATTCACTATATTCAAAAATCCATGAACTAGAAGGTGCAACAATGTTAAGTAGTTTTATTCATTCAGTATTAACATTTTTTGAAGGATTAGGTTATTGGGGCATAATGCTTGGACTTATGATTGAAATTATCCCAAGTGAGATCGTCCTAGCTTATGCTGGATACTTAGTATTCAATGGTAGTATCTCATTTGTAGGCGCAGTTATATTCGGTACAATTGGCGGTGTTATTGCCCAAATCTTTGTTTACTGGATTGGTCGATATGGTGGTCGCCCTGTATTAGAACGTTACGGTAAGTATATTTTCATACATAAAAAACAAATGGATGCTGCTGAAGATTGGTTTAATCGTTACGGAACTGGCGTAATTTTCACAGCGCGCTTCATTCCGGTAGCGCGTCATGCGATTTCAATTCCTGCTGGTATCACAAAAATGCCATTACTACGTTTCACTACGTTAACAGCACTTGCGATAATCCCTTGGTCTATCATTTTCATTTATCTAGGTGAAAAACTAGGTGAAAACTGGGAAAATATTAATGAAATTGCTGGACCGTATGTGAAATCGTTTGCTGTCGGTGGCGTCGTACTTATTCTTTTATATTTCGTAATAAAAAAGTGGACAAAAAAACGTAAACAGCTTGCTTAAGATTATAATAAAACCGCTATAAATTCATTTAGAATTATAGCGGTTTTTTATTATAGGCTTGTTTATATATTATAAATTGCATTATTTCTTCTTTATGTTTTAAATCATGTTGAATGAGTGATGAAAAATAATCGTTTAATCTCACTCTTTTCGTGCCGAATTGGTAGTCATCTTTAAAATTCCGGGCAGAAATTTGGTTAATTTGATCAACTAACTGTTTACGAGTAAAGCTAAATTGATCTATTAGTTCTTCTTTTGAAATACCAGACCTTGCATATTTTATTGCACCCTTATTCATTTCCTCAACATCTGTTGGAACGTTAGGTACAGATTGTACACTTATAAAATATGGAATTCTATACTTCATTAAAAACTCATCCCAAACGATAAAATGTGAAATTACATCCGCAATTGCCCATGAACCTTTTTTAAATGGTTGAAACCATATATCCTCCGATATTCCATTCAATGTTTGGCACCATTCTATTAGACTTAACTTTTCTTCCAGAATCCTTTCTTTCTCCATAATGCACTCCTCTTCCACACTAATAATTCATTCATATTAATGATTTCTAGACATTTCATTAAAACCCTCCAGTTTAAGATTTACTTGGATAAGTTACAATTCATTTGTAACTTCGTATAGTAACTCAAAAGGAGTGATTCCCCTGTGCATTGGCATCAAAAAGTACCATACTTAATCGGACGCCCTATCGGCATTTCCTTCATGAATGGACAAGGAACTTCCGGCGTTTTATGCGGTGTACAAAATAATCAATTATTTGTTTACGAATACCTTTACCAAGCTCAATTTGCAATGAAACATTATGATTTTAGACAAATTCAAGATATACACGCCTTTCCAAATTGCCCGCACCAAAATCCTTTATATTAAAAAACAGGAACGGCTTTATCGCCATTCCTGTTTCCATTGTTTATACATTATTTTTCAGAGTAAAACTTCTGCACTGCTTCATCAAAATAGATCCAGCCTTTCCAGCCTAAATGAATTGTATCTTTTAAGAAATACTTATCATATTCATGGCTAGAAAAATCAACTACTGGGTATCCTGCTTTTTCGACTTGATCGCGAACCTTGTTATAATACACATCACGGCGTTCTTTTGGGAAACCAGCGTAATCATACCACGGTCCGTTTACAGGCACAGAAATAAAGAGTGGTTTTACATTTTTTTCTTTGAAAAGATCTAAAACAATTTGTAAGTCATCATATTCTGGTGAATCATCATACGATTCATTTGCTCTAAAGTTTTTTAAACCTTTTAATTTTTTCTTTAAATTATGTTTATAGTAATATGGATTTTCAATTCCGAATGTATTTGTTGTGGATCCTACTTTACCTTCTTGTTCCGCATGTTTACGTGCATCTTCCCAAGAAAGTGAACGTAATCCCATATTTGTTTTCTCTTTCATCGGTTCGATTTTAAATAGAGAGTTAAATAGATCTCGATGATCTAAAATATTCCGGTACATATACGCTAGCGGTTTAGCTAATCCAGCTTTTATGTTATGTTTTATATCGTTATACACAATACTTTCTAGTGAGCTACTTAATATCGCATCCTTACGAACTACTTTATAATCTAGTAAACGTTTCGCAATTTTCTTCTTCATATCAGGATTTATTTCATCATTAAAGATAAAATGATATGCTTGTTGTTTAGAAAAATTATTTAAAAAGTCCCCTTGTGATACACCAGTTTTTGTAAACCATTGTGGTGAAAGAACAAACACTACCTTTTTATCTTCTAATTCATCCATTGTTGACGTCATATTTAATATATGAGCCAAACTTTGCGTACCGCCAGTCCCCATTAAAAATGGTGTAAAGCCAGCTGGATTTACTTTAAAATAGTTAGACGGATGATATGCATCCATTCGTAAAAACTCTGATGAACCATACATCGGTAAGTACTGCGAATTCTCTAACATTTTCTGTTGCAAGAAAACACTTTGTAATTTCTCTTTTTGCAAGGAAGTTGCCGCATCTTCAACCTTCTTATCGCTAATAAGTGATACTAAACTTTTAGATGGGATAAGCAGAACAATGAAAAAGAGTAGACACGCTATAATAATTGGACCAAAAGCATGCTTCATCTTCATCGTTTATTCCTCTTTCTATTACGAATAAATTGTAACCCTTGTTTATGACACGTCATCATTTCTCTCCTTTTTCTCTATACATGTTCCATTCTATTTATCTATTATATAC